>CAYRYX010000001.1:0-522 GCA_964428755.1 uncultured Bdellovibrionales bacterium
AAAGCGTTTTTCGTACCTTGAAAGGGGAAAATGCATGAAGCAAGATCTGTTTCAATCGATCGATTACACCGTTCCTGAGGCTATCGGTGAGGGGCAGCAATATATCCTGGTCAAGGTGATCGATTCGCCGGAACCGCACATCTCGGTGATGCTGTTTACTGCCGGGAAAGTCGTTCTGGAAGCGGTCGGCGAAAAGTGTGCCGACACGTATTTCTCGGTCGAGGTGACCCCGTATGGCGCGCCTGTTTCGCACGAAGAGCGGATCGTCGTCGGTCATCGTTCATCCGAACGAGCCGTGGATTCGACCTTCTTCTTCCCGTTCTCTCCGGGACGGCTCGCGGAGCTCAACGGCATCCTCATCGGGGATGGCGCCGTCGCGAAATTCTATGTGGCTATCGGCCGACCGGTTCCGGAATGGCTCACCTCTTTTCCCATGAACACGAGGAAGGTTCAGCGTTCGGGTATTCTCGTTACCACGGCTTATCATCAGGTCGCCTAGCCCGTTTCGATGTCCGCCCGGGG
>CAYRYX010000001.1:532-31283 GCA_964428755.1 uncultured Bdellovibrionales bacterium
GCAAAACGGGGACTGGCACCCTCGTATTGCTATATTCCCCGGTTTTTTTGACAAAATCGGGAACCGGTGGGAAAGTGAATGCGGTTCTTTCGGAAAAGGAGACCTGTCATGATGTCCGACTATATCCTGGTCACGGTTCGACATCGGAAACTGTTCGTACTTCGTATCCGGATATTCGATCCTGGTGACACATCGGAGGAGACGGATGATCTGAGGGATCCATACGAATTCTCGGAGGATGCCTCGGCGTATACGGAACACGGGATACCTCTCCGGAAGGGAAAATATCCATGGGGAGATGACGGGGATCTCTTCCCGTATTCCGATGAGGTATACTACCGGCTCAGTCTGTTCGGACGGAAGAACGATATCGAAGGATATGACGCTTTTTCCAGACAGGAGACGGGAGAATATATCCCAGGTATAATCTACGGAGATGAGTGATGGCCGGCTTTCGTAATGAATGCCGGCTTTTTGTTGCCTTTTCCCGGGCGTTTGCTACACTCGGACTTATGAACGAGCACAAGCTTTTTTTTGGCATACCGCTTTCCGGCAGGCTTAGGAAGCGTCTTGCGCAGGATGCCAAAGAGTGGGAGAAATACCCGCTCTTCCTGACGCGTCCGGATAATCTTCATGTGACGGTGCTTTTCCTCGGGTTCGTGAAACCTGAGGCGATCGCGGATATTTCCGAGACGGCCCGTGAGGCATGTGCCGGTATCGAGCCGTTCGACATGCTGTTTTCGGAAATCGCGCTCGCGCCGGAATCTTCCGACGCGAAGATGATCTGGCTTTCTGGCGAGCCGAGCGAGGAACTGCGGCTTCTTCGTACGGCGTTCGAACGCGCGTTCTCCGAAAAGCTCGCCGAGAACAAGAGCTTCCGTCCGCATGTCACGCTCGCCCGTATCCGCCGGAACCTATGGAACGAACTTCCCGAGGAATCGAAGCCGGCGTTTCCGATGCCGGTCGCCTTCGCGGAACCGGTGTCCTCGGTCGTGCTCTTCGAGAGCGTCTCGTCCGGCGTGAACCGGCAGTACCTACCGATGGAGGAATTTTTTCTTGGGGAAGCGGCGTGATCATTTTGCTGAAAATGAATTCTTTCGTCGTGATCCATAGCCTGGCTATCGGAAATGGAAAATGCAAAAATCAAGTATAAAAATGGTCGTGTCCACTTTTTGCGGACTCCACATTTTTCCATTTTGAGATTTTCATTTTTCGTATGAACATCCTCGGTATCGATATCGACGAATCTTCGCGCGATGAAATCCATGCCCGCGTGGACGGGTTTCTTCGTGGGAATCGTTTTCGCCGTATCGCGACCGTGAATTCGGAATTTCTCGTCGAGGCGGATCGGAACCCGCCGTTCCACGATGCGCTTTCGGCCGCGGACTTCCGGGTCACGGACGGGATCGGTATCGTGCTTGCCGGTCTCTTCCGTGGTCGGCGTATCACCCGGTACCCCGGTGCGGACCTGCTCCTCCATATCCTCGCGAAAGCCGAGGAGGAGAATGTTCCTATTTTTCTTGCAGTACGAAAGGACGGGCTGAGTGCGTATAAGGAGATTCGGCAGGCTATTCTTGTTCATTATCCGAAAATCCATGTTTTTGGGCGCGACATCCGAATCGGAGAAATTGGAAATTGGAAATTGGAAATTGGAAATTCCGCGATCGTTCTCTGCAATTTCGGTGCTCCAGAACAGGAATATTTCTTGGAGGGACTGAGAAAAGAGGGAATTCCATCGCGGTTGGGGATGGGGGTCGGCGGCGCATTCGATTTTCTCACGGGAAAAAGAAGGCGCGCACCGGTGTGGATGCGCGCGATCGGGTTCGAATGGCTGTGGCGACTTGTCCATGAACCGCGTCGCGCCAGACGAATCTGGAATGCGACCGTGGTATTTTTATGGAAAATTTTACTGGAAAAAAAGAAAACGACCCATTGAATCGAAATGGGTCGTCCGCGATGCTGAGGGTATCAGCGGAGATTCGTCTGTCGATAGATACGTCCGAATTGCCGGAAGAATGTCTCCTTCAGTCTCCAATATTCATCGATCCCGAGGAGTGATGCTTTTTCCAGGCCGCAGCCGAAATAGATGAGGCGTCGTCCCGTTTCAGCCTCGAAGTCATTGAGGAGGATGAAGCAGTGCTGATTGGATCCGATCCGCGTGTCTCTTCGCCAGCGGTCGGCGTCACGGGAATCTTCCGTGATCCTGAGGCGGTTTGAGAGCTCTTCCTTGATGTCTCGGTAGACATCTTGGACGCCGTTGTCGAGCCGCGGCCTGTTCCACAGTGTCAGGATGAGATCGAGCGTCACATCGCCGTTGCCCATCTGCTTGGTGATGACGGTGGCCGATTGATCCAGCCTTTGGAGGTCGCTTTCGAATCGTGTGTTCTGGGCGAAAGCGGGGAGATGCATGGAAACGAACAGCAGGGCAAGCAGATACTTGAGCATAGCGCTCTCCTTGGTCGGGTTGTAAAAGAAGTCTCACTATGGAACCACTTCCGGGTGCCGTTGTCAATCGTCCAAAAATGAAAAACCGTCCGGCTCCGGAGAGTATGGACGGTTTTGATCAGGCGTGCCTTTTTTTGGCTTCGGGATTTTTCCCTCAGGAATCCTGATCTCGGATGCGCGAGGCCCTATTTTAGTCATCCTGTCAAGTGTTGCGATAAGTGCATAAGGATGCCATAATAAAGCCATAAATCAGGCGCTTGGTCTGAAGAACAATGAAACTATGAAACAATCCAGCAATGAAGTAAGGGTCCGGTTCGCACCTTCGCCGACGGGGTATCTGCACGTCGGGGGGCTGCGCACCGCGCTCTATAACTACCTCTTCGCGAAAAAGCACGGCGGTACGTTCATCCTGCGCATCGAGGATACGGATCGGACGCGGCTCGTTCCCAATGCGATGGAGAGTCTGATCGATGTTCTCCAAAAAATGGGGCTTGCTCATGACGAAGGTCCGTATATCCAGTCGGAGCGGCTCGAGGTGTATCGGAAACATGCCGAGGAACTCTTGGCAGCCGGCAAGGCGTATCGCTGCTTCTGTTCCGCCGAACGATTGGAGGAGATGCGCGCCGGACAGACCGCGGCAAAGACGATGCCGAAGTACGATCGGCAGTGCCTCGCACTTTCTCCGGAGGAAGTGTCGGTCAAGCTTGCAGCGGGAGAGTCGCATGTGATTCGGATGAAGGTTCCGGATGATCGCGAAGTCGCATTTGATGATCTTGTCCGCGGAAAGGTTTCTTTCAAGACCGGGACGATCGACGATCAGGTGCTGCTCAAGTCCGACGGTTTTCCGACGTATCATCTCGCGAATGTCGTGGATGATCATCTCATGGATATTACCCACGTGATCCGCGCCGAAGAATGGCTTCCGTCCACTCCGAAGCACATCCTCCTCTATGAGGCGTTCGGATGGGAGGCTCCGACCTATGCACACCTTCCGCTTCTTCTTAATCCTGATCGGTCGAAACTTTCGAAACGACAAGGCGATGTCGCCGTCGAGGATTATCTTGCGAAAGGATATCTTCCGGAAGCGCTCATCAACTTCGTCGCGCTTCTCGGCTGGAATCCGGGGGAGGGGAATACGCAGGAACTGTTTTCACTTTCGGAACTTGTCGATCGATTCGATTTGTCCGCTGTCCACAAGGCGGGAGCGGTCTTCGATCTTGGGAAGCTCGACTGGATGAACGGGGAGTATATCAAGCGGCTTTCGGCGGATGAGCTCTTTGCAAGAACACTCCCGTTTCTTTCGGAAAAAGAGTTTTTTAAGGAATGGAGAACGGCGAATGGAGAATGGAGCGATACGGATGCCGACTTATTTGTGAAGAGGGTGCTCTCGGTCGAACAGGATCGCCTTGTGAAACTCGCGGACGTCGGCGACGGGAGCCCGTTCTTCTTCGCAGGGCCGGCGGTTGAAAAGGCGACGCTTCCCTGGAAGAAGAGCACGGAAGATGGCGCGAGGGAGGCGCTCGGACGTGCGCTTGGTGTCATCGAGGCTGTTTCCGATGAGGATTGGACCCGTGAGAAGCTCAGCGAAATCCTGCTCGAAGCCGCAGGTGACGACCGCGGCGGGTTCCTTTGGCCGCTTCGGGTCGCGCTAACGGGCGCAGAAAAATCCCCGCCGCCCTCGGATATCGCCTGGGTTATCGGCAAAGAACAGACTCTTTCCCGCGTTCACGCCGCTCTTAATATACTTAGCGGTGAAACCGCTAAGTAAAGTTCCCTTTTCCTTGTCATTGCATGGTTTTTTATAGTACGAATTCGTGCTATACTGAGGTCAATGGCTACAAAAAACGGAAAAAAATATTTCCTCCTGTTTTTCGTCCTCGGGATCGTCGTTTCCGGCGGTCTTTTCGCGTCTTCGGCATACGGTGCGGATACGGTGGAAGAGTATGCGAACGATCTGAAGGACGACCTCAAGGAGATAAACGCGAAGATAAAGGCATACAGACAGATCGTCGATCTCAAGGAAAAACAGAGCGACACGCTCGAAAGTCAGCTTTCGACACTCGAGACGCAGGCGCAGAAGCTCGAACGGGAGATACGTGAGAACGAGCAGGCGCTCTCCGACCTCGGCCGTGAGCTCCGCGATACGGAGATCGGCATCTCGGAAAAGGAGCGGTTCATCCTCCGTGAGAAGCAGGTGCTCTCCGGACTGATCCGCGAGTATCATGCCGCGACCGTGGACGGCGCCGACGTGCTCTTTGCACTCGGTGGTGACGACGGAATGCCGATGAAGCGCGAGGACTGGATTTCCGAGACGGGTGGACGTATCGGCACCATGTTACGGAGTCTGGAAGAGACCAAGAAAGCGCTCCTTTCGGGCAAGGAGGTGCTCGACAAGAAGAAACTCGAAGCCGATACGCTCCAAGAGCAGCTTGATAAGCGGAACGAATATCTCGCAGGATCGAGACAGAGCAAGGCGACGCTGCTCGCGAAGACCGAGGCCGAAAAACAGAAGTATACGACGCTCGTCCGGACGCTCGAGGAGGAACAGAAGGATATCGAGAACGAGATCAATAACCTCGAATCCGGGAAGATCGGCGTGCTTGATCTCGGAAAGATTCCGAAATACCAGAAGGGATTGCTCTCCTATCCCGTGAAGAAAGTCGTCATCACCCAGGGGTATGGCATGACCTCGTATGCGAAGAAGGGCGCATACGGCGGCGGTCCGCACAACGGCGTCGATTTCGGTGCCGGTACCGGAACGCCGGTCTATGCCGCGATGGGCGGCAAGGTCGCCGCTATCGGAAGCATGACCAAGAACGGGAAATGGTACGGGTACGGCAGGTGGATCGCGATCGATCACGGAAACGGACTCCTGACACTCTACGGGCACCTCTCGAAGCAGAATGTGAAGAAGGGCGAGAAAGTGGACGAGGGCGAACAGATCGGTCTGTCCGGGAACACCGGGTATTCGACCGGCCCGCACCTCCATTTCTCCGTATTCTCTTCCGATTCGTTCGAGGTCGTCCCGTCGAGCAAAGTGTCTGGAATTTCCGTCCCGATCGGTGCGCACGTGAACCCGACGAAATACCTTCCGTAGGAGACGAACGGATGATCGTGAATCACGGATTATGAATGATAAGAAGAATCAGATAGGCGTGGTTGGTCTGGCGGCGATGGGATCCAATCTCGCGATGAACCTCGCGGATCACGGGTTTCGCACGGCGGTCTATAACCGTTCTCCCGAACGGACGGGGGCGCTTCTTTCGGAATATGGGAGCGGCAAGGGTCTTGATCCGACGTATACGCCGGAATCGTTCGTCTTGTCCATCGAGACTCCTCGGAAAATCATCCTCATGGTGAAGGCGGGTGATGCGACGGATGCGGTCATCGCGCAGTTCGCACAGCTTCTCGAGCCGGGTGACATTCTTATTGACGGTGGAAACTCGTTCTTCCGGGACACGATACGTCGTGCAGAGTCGCTCCGGGAGAAGGGGATCCGGTTCGTCGGGATAGGGATTTCCGGCGGCGAGGAAGGCGCACGTCGCGGTCCGTCCATGATGCCCGGTGCGACCGGTGATCTGTGGACCGAACTTCGACCGATGCTCGAGGCGATCACGGCCTCGGACTTCGACGGGAATCCGTGCGTGGCTCCGATCGGAGAGGGTGGAGCGGGTCATTTCGTGAAGATGGTGCACAACGGTATCGAGTATGCCGATATGCAGCTCATCGCCGAAGCTTATTTTCTCATGAAGAGCGGCCTCGGGCTTTCGAACGATGAGATTGCCGATGCATTCGAAAAGTGGAACAGCGGTCGGTTGGAGTCTTATCTCATCGAGATTACCGCGAGTATCCTCCGTGTGAAGGAACAGGATGGCGGTCGCATCATCGACCGGATTCTCGACACGGCCGGATCAAAGGGTACGGGAAAGTGGACGACCGACCAGGCGCTCGAACTGGGGGCTCCTTCGTTTTCCATCGCAGCGGCGGTATTCGCCCGTTCCGCATCGGCCGATAAGGCGATGCGCGTCCGGCTCTCGGATATTTTTGAGGAATCGGAAACATCGTCTGCCAGAAATCTCACGCTCGACGATGTCGAAAATGCGCTCTATGCCGCGAAACTCCTCTCGTACGCGCAGGGGTACGAACTCCTGTCGCTTGCGGCGAAGGAATACGGCTGGAATCTTGATTTCCGAGAAATCTCGCGTATCTGGCAGGGCGGATGCATCATCCGGGCGCGGTTCCTCCGGGAGCTGACGCTCGTGTATACGGAAAACCCTGACCTCTCGCACCTGCTCCTCTCCTCGTTCGCGCAAGGTGCGATCAAGGAAAATATCGGCGCACTCCGGAAAGTTTCCGGGGCGGCGGTAGCGACGGGAATTCCTATTCCTGGATTTCTCTCGGGTCTATCGTACTTTGATACCATGCGTACGGCACAAGGATCGGCGAATCTTATCCAGGCGCAGCGCGACTATTTTGGTGCGCATACGTTCCAGCGTGAGCTTGGCGGAGAGCCGGAGCACTTCGATTGGAATTTTGAAAGTCTATGATAAAAGATTTTGATACATGGAATGATCAAAAAAAGTCGCTCGATGTGAGGGCGGAGAGATTCTTCTTCAAGTCCGGGGAAGTGTGGTGGTGCGCGCTTGGAACGAATGTCGGCCACGAATCATGCGGAAAAGGAGAGACGTTCCGTCGCCCGGTCCTTATCTTGAAGAAACTTTCTCGTGAGAGCTGTATCGTGATTCCGCTGACTTCGAAAGAAAAATCCGGATCATGGTTCGCGGATATCACCCTTCATGGAGAGAAAAGGGTTGCGCTTCTTTCACAGCTACGCATGGTTAGCTCAAACCGTTTTCAGCGGAGACTTGCCGTGCTTGATGAAGGGGATTTTTCTTCGGTAAAGCGAAAGCTCGAGGAACTCCTCGAGCTTTGAAATCATCACCCCGCTTTCGCGGGGATCGGTGGGTAACCCCAAAAGTACTTCTATTATAAATCATTTCATTGATTTGTCAAGCTGATGCTTGTAAACATATCCGTATCATCCGAGGAAGCGAAACGGGCTACGGCGGAAAGTATTTCGAGTAGCCTACTCGAACTCAAGAAAGAGGGAACTCCCGTTCTCTTTCTTTTTTCCGGTGGATCCGCACTGTCCGTTCTTGATATGATCGATCCCTCCTGTCTCGGAGGAAATCTGATAATGGCACCCGTCGATGAGCGGTTCGACCCGACCGGCGAGGCGAGCAACTTCGCCGCGTTCATGAGCACCGATTTTTTCCGGAAAGCGGAATCGGCTGGTGTGCGCTTCATCGACACTCGCGTGAAAGAAGGGCAGGGGAGAGGCGACCTTGCAAACGAATTCGAAACCGCGATCCGAAAATGGATGGCGGATTTCGTTACTCCGACCGAATCTTCCTACCTTGTCATTCCGAGCGTAGTCGAGGAATCTCGTCCGTGCCCCATGGGCAAAGTCATCGCCATCCTCGGCATGGGTCCGGACGGGCACACTGCGGGAATATTTCCCGATGCCGATGAAAAGGCGTTCCATGATCGTTTCGAGGGCAATCGTCTTGTCGTCGGGTACCGCGCACCGGAATATGCTACCTGTCCGGAGCGCGTCACCGTGACGCTTTCATTCCTCGAAAAGAACGTCGACCAGGCGTTCGTCTTCGTTTCAGGGGAAGAGAAGCATACTGCCTGGGAGCGCGTCCTTCGCAATGACGAGCCGATCCATCTTCTTCCCGCTGGGATATTCCAGAGACTCTCGAAAGTGCAAATATTCACGGATTTGGATCGAAAAATCACGATATGAAAGGAGATTTTGACGTGTCGAGCCCGGGTGGTATACTTATGCGCATATGATCTCATCGGCTATGAAAAAGAAGATTTCAAAAAATTCGGAAGAGGAAAAGAATTTCACTTCGGGCGAAGTGATGTCACTTCTCGAGGCGATGAATGAAGGTATTCAGATCATCGCCGAAGACCAATCCGACATCAAGCAGAAAATATCCTCATTGGAAGTTAAGTTTGAGCGCATGGAAGAAACGATGGCTTCGGTTATCATGAAAACCGATCGTCTCCAGGAAGACATGACCGACGTCAAATATATGCTTTCGGAAAAAGTCGATCGCGCCGAATTCAAGAAGCTCGAAAAACGCATGGCGAAAGTCGAGAAACTCGTTTTCTCCGCCGCACGGTAAGGAATGACAGCGGTCGAACCGCTGCTTGTTATCGAGAAGCATCCCGACAATCTCGGGATTTTTTGATACAATGACCGCAGGACGGAAAGCGCAAAAAATAAGAGCACAAAAAGCCAAACCTTCTCTCTGTCATCTCCCTCCCCCTGTCATCCCGCACTTCCGCTTGTCATTCCCGCGAAGGCGGGAATCCAGCCCCGCCCGTCATTCTGAGTGCAACGAAGAATCCAGGAAAAACTGGAAATTGGAAATCCGTAACCGCGCAATTGAAACTGTCGATATGCCAACGAATAACCACAACCTTCTCCTCAGCCGCACGCTTCAATATTTCGGAATCATTTTGATCGTGGCTGCGATGGGTGGCGGGTATTGGTACTGGAAAAATGCCAAAGCGGCACAGCAGGTGACGGATAACCGTCCGAGCTTCGAGGCGCCGCTCGTAACTGATCTCAATCTGACCGCAGGACAGGGAACCGCGACCTATTCCCGTGCCGACGGTGCCGATAGGCGAGCGACCGTCACCGACTTCGAGGGACGCATCATCCCGGTCAAACAGAACGAGGCCCGGTTCGATGGAGCGCGACGGGTGGAGAATCTCAACCCGAAATCGGAGTCTGATTCGGGATGGACTGCTGGCGGTACGACACCGCCAACGGTGAATACCTCCGTATCATTTGGCGGAAAGATGGCGGTATCAGCTACTTTCCCGACGGGAGTGAATGGCTATGCGGCTTCTCGTGCGATTGGGTCAAACTTTCCGGTCAAATTGAATTCGCGGTATATATCGAATTATATGATTGCGGCTGATCGGGCGTTGACCGGTTCAGAGAGTATTACTGTCTATGTGACCGGAATAGTCGGCTTGAGCAGTGTGACCTTTTCAACATCAAAGCAATTGACGACAGCATGGGCACGATATGCAAGTGGGGTAAGTACGAATGGGGTGGGGGATGGCAATGACTATTTTACCGTGATGCCGGGTTCGAATCTTTCGACTCCGATTACGATATATCTTAGCGAAAGACAAATCGAGGAAGTCACCGGACAGTCCAACCAAAACCCCTCCGAATACGTCTCGACGAACGTGAAAACTGCGTTTCCGTATCACGGTGCCGGTGTGGATGGTGTGAAATATTTCGACACGCAGAACGGCAATACCGTGGCAAGTAACGTCGTTACCGAAGTGGCAGGAGCCGCTATCCCAACCGCGACCCTCAAGGGCTACCTCGCGGAAGGATCGCGGACGAATCTCCTTACTTATAGTGAAAACCTGAATGATGGACACAAAGTAGGCTGACAATGACAGCGAATGCAGCTATTGCACCAAATGGACAAACAGTAGCGGAGAAACTTATTGAGGGGATAGAAACGGCGACACACCGTGCGTACAAGACAGTTACCAAGGCAGCCTCTCCGTTGCAGTACACGGTGTCGATGTATATGAAAAAATCCGAACGGACAAAAGGAGGGATCCGCATTGCTGAGAATGGAGAAACGGATAATGCGACGATTACCGTTGATCTTGTAACTGGTTCAACGAGTACAACGACAAGTGGTGGATTTACCTCTGCTTCAGGTGCTGCTACTTCGGTTGGTAATGATTGGTGGAGAGTGCAGCTGACTGCTACGACGGTGAGTACGGTTTCGCTGACTGCTTATATTATGCCAGCGAATGCGAGCGGGAATCTGAGTTATACCGGAGATGGCACATCCGGGATTTATGTCTGGGGAGCGCAGCTCGAGCAGGCGCCCTTCGCCTCCTCCTACATCCCAACGACAACCGCGAGTGTGACGCGTGGGACGGACTTATTGAGTTACCCGAGTTCGAATGCCGATCCGACGACCGGGAGCGCGTTCGCGGAGGTGCAGAGCGAGCATGGACGTCTTGCGAACCCGAACGTGAACACGGCGGCGGTCGCGGTTGGTGGCAATTCCGGGAGATTGATCGGAGCGACTTTCGCCGCGAATGCTTCCCAAGTGTATGCTTATGATGGCACGACCGCGGTTCAACGTGCGAGCGGAGGTACGTTCGCGACGATGCAGCGGGTCGCTTCGAAGTGGAGCGGCGCAACTTATTCCGTGTACAAGAATGCGACCTCGGCATCCGGCGCATTTGATGGTGCGATGGCATCCGGCGTGGTTTATATCGGATCATATGGATCCGCCGCGTCATCGAACTACGGGACGGTCAAAAACGTCCGCATTTGGAAAAAGGCTCTCTCGGATACCGAACTCCAGAATATGACGAGCACGACGGAAGGAATCGCGACCTCGGCGGTCAAGAAAACGACAATCGCCAATACTCCAAGCAATACCGGACTCGTCGGATACTGGTCCTTCGAAGATGGGAGTGGCACCAGGGCGGAGGATTTCTCGCCGACTGGCACCAATACCGGAACCCTTACCAACGGTCCGACGTGGGTGGACGGAAAAATCGGGAAGGCACTCTCTTTTAACGGAAGCAGTATGTATGTTGATGCTGGTAATGGAACGCCACTTCAAATCACTGGAACAATCACGATTTCTTCGTGGGTAAAAACTACTGACCTGTCAGGAACGCAGAATAGGGGGATTGCGGCGAAGTATAGGAACCAAACGGGATATGTGAACCAGCGGGCGTATGAGTTCTATCAGAACAACAATACTGATAAGTTTGGGTTTGCCATTTCTGTCGATGGAACAGGCGTATCAAAGGCGGTAGAAACAACGACGACTATTTCGACGGGGATTTGGTATCATGTTGTGACGGTATTCGTACCATCCGAATCGATAAAGATGTATCTCAATGGTGTTCTCGATACTACTGATACGACCTCTATTCCTGCATCAATCAATAACTCATCGGCACCGCTTTGGATTGGCGCTCAATATGACCTGACGAATTCGGGATTATATTTCCCCGGCTCCATTGACGAAGTCCGAATCTACAACCGCGCCCTTTCCCAATCCGAGATCGCCGACCTCTACCAGCAGGGAGGCACGGGGAAAACGACCGTGAACGCGAGCCAAAATAACCAACTCACCTCCGGCCTCGTCGGGCTCTGGAGTTTCAATGGTTCGGATCTCTCTGGTACGACCGCCTATGACCGCTCCGGCCAAGGCAATAACGGCACCCTCACGAACGGTCCTTCCGTCTATCCTGGAAAGGTGGGGCAGGCGTTGAACTTCGACGGGACGAATGATTATGTGAGTCTTCCGGCATTGCCCTCTGTAACGGCTCCTTACTCGGTTTCGTTTTGGATGAAGCCGACCGGAGGCTTATCGTCAGGCAATACTGTCGTATCTCTTCGTGGAGCGAATTCCTTTCCAAAGTTTCTGTTAATGACCAACAACAAGTTGCTTGCATATGCTGGCGGCGAAAAATATCGTTATGGAACAAGAGTGTTTTCATCGAGCGACCTTAATACGTGGTGGCACGTCGTTTTTGTGGTAGCCGATTCTGCTGCTCTTACAAATTGGAAAATTTATCTGAATGGGATTGACGACACAGGTACTCCTGGAGCCAATACTGGCTTATACTATGATCCAAGCACGTTTGGCACGGTAGGAAATGATATCGCGGGACAGTATTTTGATGGTGCTCTCGACGAAGTCCGCATCTACAACCGCGCCCTCTCCGCCTCCGAAGTCGCCGCGCTCTATCAGATGGGGAGATGATTACATAAGCATTAAATTTGAAAACATTTTGAGTTTGAAGGTTTCTGTCATTGCGCCCTGAGCAGAAATCAGGATTTGACTCTCTCTGTCATTGCGAGCGTAGCGAAGCAATCCAGTCTGACCGAAAAAGCCCCTGGATCGCTTCGCAAAGCCTCGCGACGACAAAAGAAAAAAAATCCGTCATTGCGAGGAGTCTTCGACGAAGCAATCCAGGGATCGGAATAAGTCTTGTAGTCTTCCTGGATCGCCACGGGTCGAAACGACCCTCGCGATGACAGGCTGGCGCGATGGTCCTCCGCCGTCATGGACGACTCAGGATAACGGAAGGGATGCTTGTCGGGTGATCGGTTCCGCAGTATACTTGTCCGTATCGACTCGAAAACCGAAAAATACTATGAAACACGAAGAAACGACGAACGAGGAACTGGCTATCATGATCAACAACGGCTTCCAGTCGTTGACTGATACCGTGAATGGCGTGAAAGCCGATATGTATCTCATGAAAGAGGATATCACCGTCATGAAAGGGGACATCGTTTCCATAAAAGGAAGGCTGGATTCCCTCGAGGAAAAGACCGAGTATATCGATCAGAAACTTTCCCGGATCGATCGTCGTCAGGAACAGCAGATGGACGAACAGTACGGTCGGATGAGTGCGGCTGAAAACGATATCAAGGAAATCCGGAAACACGTCGGGCTCAAGCCCGTGAAGGTTTCGGCGGCTTGACTTTCATCCCGGTTCGTCTTACGATTCCCTCGTTCTTTTTTTTTGATTACGGAAGGAGGGGAGTCATGCAGATCGGATTGCTGGGCGAGAGCGGGATGACCGCCATATGCGATGCTCTTCCGGGAAGCATCCTTTTCCAGATAGCGCCGCAGGATCGGAGCCTTGCCGTGAGTATCGTCTTGGGATTTCTCGAGGTCGCGCAGGAGAGCGGGGACTCCGACTCGGTCGTCATGCTGGAATCGGTTCTCGCCGAGATAGGAGGGGAATACTCCCCTTTGGAGACCGATCGGCTCGGGGCTGAAGTGTTCGATATCGATGCCCGCGTCCTCTGGGAAGGCGGCGATACGGAACTGCGCGGTGCCGATACCGGAACGGTCATCTTCCTTTTCGATGTGTTCGAGTCGGTTCTTGCCGTCGACGTCCTGGAGAGCGCCCTTTCTCTCGGGGTTTTCTGCGGAGCCAGAGCCGAACGCATCCGTGCGTTCATCAAGTCGATCGGAGGAAATCCGATGTCGATCAATTGAAAACCGTGAGGCGTCCCGAGAAACTTCGGGCGCCTCTTTTCTATATTTTTCTGTACTCTCTATTTTCACGCAGGAGCGTTTTGAACCGTATCAGGGGTACATGGATGTATCCTGGGTGCACTCGTTTCAGATCGTCTGTCATTCTGAGCGAAGTGAAGAATCTCGTTTTACAACTGAGAGTAATTTGAACATGGTAATGGGTGCATCCATGTACCCCTGGTGCCATCGTTTCCTTCTACCGAAAAAACCGTCGCAAAAAACCGGTAACATAATCTCACGGCCGTGAGATTATGTTACCGTGAAATGATCATAAAAAAAGCGGTCTGAAACTCCCCTGGTCATTTTTTCCGAAAAACGGGGGAGAGCGCGGAAATGAAAAATGCGAAGATCAACGTGAAGAAACGCACACGGAAAAGAGGATCCATGCACGCGTATGCGGAAGGAAGGAGAAGGGAGAGAAGAGGGGCGAGGTCTTTCATGCGGAGATGGATTTCTATGTACATATGATTTGTTCTTGCTTTCAAAATTAAAAAATGCGCAGCGGGGGATACCAAACCAATTTTTTCCTTGAATGTGTATTGATGGCTGTTTTCAAATCATGTCGTGTCGCATAAGTTACATACTGCGACATACCTTGTATAACAAGGAGCTTGGGAAAAGGAAAAAGAAAAGTGCGAAAATTAATCATTGTGAAAGCGTCCCCTATTTTTTATAGTGGGTAAGAAAAGAATCGAAACATAAAAAAACCGGAAACGAAATCATAGAAATGAAATCGTTTCCGGAAAATGTTTTTGCTATTGGTGAATGGTCACCGTCCCCTTTCCTGATTCTTTCGACAGATACATTGCAGCGTCTGCTTCTTCGATGGCTCGCTCAAGTTGAAGCATTACTACCTCCGGTTTCAGTCCGCCCTGAGTGGGCGAGAGAAGCATCGACGATATGCCGATGCTCGCGCTGACGTGCGTACCATCGAACCAGAGCCCCTGTTCAGATGACATTCTTTGGAGAAACTCCGTTGAGCGTTTTTCGGCAGTGTCGATATGGGCGTGCGCCATGATGACACCAAATTCGTCCCCGCCGAAACGGAAGATGATATCGCCTTTCCGGGGGAAACTTTGTTGGAGCAGTCGAGTGACGATTTTAAGCGCCTCGTCACCTTTAGCGTGACCATAGCGGTCGTTGACAGGCTTGAAGTTGTCAAGATCGATAAACACTATCGAGCATGGCAGCCGCTTGTTGATCGGTTTCTCCGTCGATCCGACGCTGTGCCAGAGCGTGCTGGCTGTGGCGATGAGTTGCCCGGATGCGCCACGGCGATTCAGGAGTTCTGTCAATGGATCGGTGAGTGAGCGCTCGGATACTTCTGCGAGTTGCTGTTCGAGTTCACTGATCCGTTTCTCGAATACCAGGGCGGCTTGCTTGTGGAATTTGAGTTTGGCGCGAAGACTGATTATCGCCTCCTTGCCTTGCTGGTATGTTTCTTGATTTACTCGTTCGAGTCCTGCAATCTGATTTCGCAGAAAGCGGTTGTCGGCGAGGAGATCGGCGCGGTCGCCTCCGAACACCATCCGGAGAGCGATATCACGAACCCATTTCAGAATACTCATCTTTTCCTTCTCCCTCCGCAAATCACGGAGTGTCCACTTTCCGATTCGCTTCGAATCGGCTCCAAGAGAAAATCGCACGAATGCCATTTGAAGACCCTCCTTTTGAGGAAAAAAGTTGTAAAAATACACCTCTATATTTTAGCACAAAAAATAATATATGTCAATGGTACGGTTCTGGCGTCGTTCTGATAAAATAAGGGTGCTTGTTTTCGGACTGTTTCGCTCCCGGTGTTATCCTTCACTTTTTTGACCTATGCGTATCTCTTATTCCGCCCTCGACACGTACCAGACGTGTCCGCTCAAGTACAAATACCGGGAAATCGACCGTATCAAAGAGCCGAAATCCAAGGAGGCCGTCTTCGGAACGCTTCTCCATTCGGTCATGCACTACATTCACTCCCCGGCTCTCGTATTGCCGACACTCGAGGAAGCGTTGAATTTCTTTTCACAAAATTGGAATGCCGATATCTGGGCGAGCGAGCTCGAGGAGCGCGCCGCTTTTTCACAGGGAGTGAAGATCATCCAGGACTACTATGCGAAACACGACCCAGCTGATTTTACCATCGTCGATCTGGAGAGCCGATTCTCGATAGAGATCGGTGACGAGAAAAGCGGCACGCATATAATCGCCGGCATCATCGACCGGATCGACAAGACCGCGGACGGGTACGAGATCATCGACTACAAGACCGCCAAGAAGATGCCGTCTCAGGAGACCGTAGATACCAACCTCCAGCTTTCGATCTATCTCAAGGCGTTTCTTGATCGGTATCCGAAGGAGCGGGAGAACCTGGACAGCATCACCGTCTCGCTCTACTTCCTCAAGCACGGCGCCAAACTTTCGGCGACACGGACCGAGGAACAACTTGCCGAGCTCGACCGGATATTCCTCGAAGTGATCGCTTCGATCGAGGCGGGAAAGTTCGACCCGGTGCTTTCCCCGCTCTGCGATTGGTGCGGATATCAGAAACTCTGTCCGCTTTGGAAACACAAATTCGCAGAGGAGCGGAAGATGGACTCAATCGAAGCGCGTGCCGCCATCGACGACTACATCGCCGCCAAAGAGGAGGCCGGCTCCGTGAAGCGGAAACTCGCCGAGCTCCAGGAGCGGATCTTCTCCTATATGGAAAACGAGGGGGTCGACCGGGTGTTCGGTGAACGGGGTATCGTCGGGAAATCGGTCCGGAAGACGTACAAGTACGACGAGGCGCGTCTCAAGGAAATCCTTGCGCCGCTCGGCCGGCTCGACGATGTCATGAAGATCGACGGTATCGCGCTCAAGAAAGTCTCAGGGGAACTTCCGCCGGCCGCGAAAAAGGAAATAGAGGAGGCGCGTGTCCTCGATAAGGAAAGCGTTTCTCTTTCGGTGAAGAAGGGATCGTTTCTCGATGAGGAGGATATCGTCCTATGATATGAAAAACCGGAAGGGCGCATTGCGTCTCTTCCGGTATCACGCGTATCAGACGCTTCCTATGGAAAACGATCTGAAGTCGTCCTCTCCGTCGTCGTGTCGACCGTCTTCGTATAGCATCTCATACGTCCTTTCGATGCGGCCGAGAATCGTTTCCAGTCTGAGAATCAGGGAGATTTCTCCCATCATGGTCGAGAAGACCGCCACGTCACAGATGTGGTCGCTACGAGTGAAGCCGTTTTCCCTGTCGAGCGCCGCGATCGTTTTCGGATCCGACACATAGACGAATTCCCCTCCTCCGACCGATTCGGGGACACATATGGCGATGTCGAAAGCGCGTAACTCCGCCTTTTTCAGGGCATGCTTCCGCTCATCGGTGATGAGAATCCTTCTCACTTCCATGGTAAGACACTCCTTTCCTGATTTGAAAAAACAAAAAACGGGAATCCCGATATTTCCATGATACCACATCCGCTTCCTCTCCGCTTTCTCGGTGTCGCGTCAGTCTTTCTCCGATTTCTCCGTCCGGGGAATGACGATGATGTTCTTTTGCGGAATGTCGGTCGTCTTGAGGTGATATCCGGTCCCATAATCCCGGATCGCATCGAAAAGAACGGCCTCGTCGTACCGGTACGAGGCACCGCGACGGGTTCCCGGGTCGTTCGTGACGAATTCCCCCGTTTCGGCGTCGTATCCGATGATGACGAGCATGTGATAGACCGGTCCGGGAGGCGTGTAATTCGGGTTCCCGAGTTTTCGTCCGTCGAACGGTGCGATCACGATGTTCCCTCTCCGGATCGCGTTCGTGACATCGTCCCGCGTCACATCGTGGCGGACGTTCGCCTCCACTTTGGAATACTCCCGGAAGAGAGTCGCGGTGTCTTCGGCGGAGGTGTCGTAGGCGTTTTCCCCGAACCGCTTTTCCGCGTCTGCCGAAATCGAACGGATACCCAGTTCGACGACCGTTTTTTCCGGAAGCGTTTCTTCGTTTCTCGCCCATGCGGCCGCCATGAGGATCGACGCTTCCTCGCAGGCATTCTGGAAAACCGGATCGGACCACTGTGCCGAGGGCGCCTGCGAGGTGAACGGGACGACGTGCGTTATCGACTCCGGAAGTTCGGGTTCCACCTCCGGAACGACCGGTTCATCCGGAATCCGGAGCGGTGCGACGGCGATCGGGTTCTCGATGGTAACCGACTGCTCCCATGTGACTTTCGGCGTATCCTCGCGAATCGGCCAAAACCACGCGACAGAAATCGCGGCGGAGGCGACGACGATCGATAAGAGTATCTTCATAGGATGTGATAGGATATCGCGACAGTATACACCCGATTCCCTCATCTCGGAAAATGAAAAGCCGCCAGGATACGATATATCCGGCGGCGGTCCCTCAATAGGCGATTTTTTCCGGCATAAGGAGACTGCCGTCGCAGTGTTCGCCGTGCGGATCGTTGTGATCTTCGACGACGATATGCGTTTTTTCCCCGTGAATGGCGGCATCATCGATTTCGGTATTCCCCTTCCGATCCGAATCGATGAGGTCGAGTTCTTTGCCGCACACCTGGCATATTCCTTTCATGATCCCCTCCTGTTCGCGAAACGTTGTGATCGTGATTCCTTCTTTTTCCTCTTTTTGACTTTCATCTGGACGGATGAACCGGAGGAGCTCTTCTTCGCGGGGGATCCCATCCCGTTGTGCCTTCGGTCCTCCATGACGGCTTGTGCGGCGCGTTCTCCCAGGGGCGGTGAACGGTTGGCACTCTCGATCAATGTCTGAGCAACAAGAGGTGTCGTCTGCATCGTGAAGATACGTCTTGGATGTGACGGCTTTTCCGGCCCCATTGAAACGTTGATTTTTTTCAGACAGGCGTCGCAAAGCCATTGTCCGTCATTGAATCCATTGCCGTCTTCCTGTTCGCAGGCCTCGCATGCGCGTGGGAATGAGCAGTCCATGTGTTTCTCCTTCGCTCGGTTGTAAAAGAAAAGAATAGGATATCTGTACCAGGAAATCGCTCTTTTCGCAAGCCCGACTTGCCAAATGACGGTTTTCATGGCAGAATGGAGCTTCGTAAACAAGAGCATATGGAGAACAAGTCGGAGCGCGAAGCCATCCCTTTCCCCGTCCGTATCAATCGGTACCTTGCGCTGCGGGGTGTCGCGACCCGTCGCGCCGCCGAGAAGTTCATCGAGGAAGGAAAAGTGATCATCAATGGCAGGAAAGCGGTTCTGACCGATCGCGTCCAGGAGGACGATGTCGTGACCGTGAAATCCATTCCGAAGCGCACGTATCGATACTTCGCCTACTGTAAGCCGCGCGGGATACTGACGCATTCTCCCCAATCGAAGACGGAGCGGGCGATAGCCGATGTCATAAACATTCCTGGTATATTCCCGATCGGTCGGCTCGACAAGGATACCGAGGGGCTGCTCATCCTGACCGACGATGGTCGTGTGACCGATCGGTTGCTTTCCCCGCGTTTCGACCATGAGAAGGAGTACGTCGCGACGATACAGGAGCGGGTCCGTCCGGACATGATAGCCCGTCTTGCCGCGGGGCCGGATCTCGAAGACGGTCCGAGCAAGCCGTGTCAGGCATTTTCCCGCGGAGCGCATAGAGTGACGATCGTCCTCACCGAGGGTCGCAAGCACCAGGTGCGGCGCATGCTTTCGGCGGTCGGCGGTACGGTGACGGAGCTCGAGCGGGTCCGGGTCATGAATATCGAACTCGGCAGTCTCTCCTCCGGGGAATATCGTGCGATCACCGGCGCGGAAAAGGAGGAATTTCTCTCCGCGCTCGGTCTCCGGTAAAAACGGATCAAGAATAAAACGCTCTATCAGAAAAGCTATGGCAAAAGACCAGGTCGTCCTCCGGTTCGACAACGTCTCATTCGAATATGTCCATGACAAACCGATCCTCGACGGGGTCAGTTTCTCGATGCGTACCGGATCGAAGTTTACGCTCATGGGACAGAATGGTGCGGGAAAAAGTTCGCTCTTCACGCTTATCACCGGAGAGGCACGCCCGCAGCAGGGGCGCATCTCAATCGACAAGGGAGCGACCGTCGCCATCGGTCGTCAGGTCATCCCTCGCGATGAGCTCGACTTGTCCATTTCGGATTTCTTCGCCCGATACTATCGCGGCAAGGAGTGGGATCTTCCGAAGCATATCGCGGAGGTGCTTGAGGCGGTCAATCTTCCGCTTCCCCCGCTCAAGAAGAAGATCCGGGAATTTTCCGGTGGTCAGCAGGCGCGATTGCTTCTCGCTTCCGCGCTCATTCAGGACCCGGACATACTCCTCCTCGACGAGCCGACGAACAATCTGGATGCGGACGGCGTCGCGCACCTCACCTCGTTTCTCATGATGTATGACAAGACCGTGCTCGTCATCTCGCACGATGCGGATTTCCTGAACGCCTTTACTGAAGGCGTGCTCTACCTCGATGTCCATACGCACAAGCTCGAGCAGTACGCCGGCGACTACTACGACGTGGTGGCGGAGATAGAGCGACGCATCGAGAAGGCGGAAAGCGAGAACGTCCGTCTCGAGCGGACCATTCGCGAGAAGAAGGATCAGGCGAACGTCTTCGCGAACAAGGGCGGGAAGCTCCGTGCCGTGGCGAAACGGATGCGCGACCTGGCGGAAGAACTCGAGGAAAACAAGGTGGACGTCCGTCGTGAGGACAAGACGCTTCCCGCTTTCACTATTCCCTGTCCCGAGACGGTCGGACCGATCGTCACGATAAGGACCGTTTCCGTCATGGGACACTTCGGTCCGAGTATCGTCCCGGTGAACATCGAGCTCCGCAAGAACACGCACATGCTCATCTCCGGTCCGAACGGCATCGGGAAGAGCACCTTCCTCGAGTCGCTTGCCTCCGGGGACCCGGAGCGGGTCACGCTCGCGCCCGGCACGAAGATCGGTTACTACCGTCAGGATTTCTCGACGCTTGATTTCGACCGGACCGCCTTCGAGGCGATAGAGGAAGTCATGGAAAAAGGAGAGAAGGAGGACGTGTATAAGGTCGCGACGCGGTTCCTGCTCCCCGCCGAACTCCTCAAGAACAAGGTGGCGAGCCTTTCCGAAGGACAGAAGGGACTGCTCCTCTTCGCGCGGCTCGTGGTGGAGGAGCCGAATCTGCTCATCCTCGACGAACCGACGAACCATATCAACTTCCGTCACATCCCCGTCATCGCCGAGGCGCTCGACGCATACAAAGGTGCGATGATTCTCGTTTCGCATGTGCCGGACTTCGTCTCCCAGATCCGCATCGACGAGGAACTCGATCTCGGAAAGTATGCAGGATAACTCGATACGATACGACGTGGCGGTCATCGGTGGCGGACCCGCCGGCATGATGGCGGCGGGACGGGCGGCTGCGCTCGGCGCGCGCGTCGTGCTTCTCGAAAAGAACGCCTCGCTCGGCGAGAAACTGCTCATCACCGGCGGCGGTCGGTCCAACATCACGAATGCGGAATTCGACCGGAACATCTTCCTCCGGAAATTCGGTCGTGCCTCGAAATTCCTCTTCTCCCCGCTCGCGCGATTCGGCGTGCAGGATACACTCGACTTTTTCGATGTACTCGGAATGCCGACAAAGATCGAAGCCGAGAAACGTGTTTTCCCGGTGAGTGACAGATCGCAGTCCGTCTTCGACGCGCTCTTGCGATATATGGATCAGGGTGACGTGACGGTGCTTCCTGGAGCGGAGGTGACCGGATTGGATGTTTCGGACGGAATGGTTTCCGGTATCCGCCTCAAGGCGGGTGGCGTGGTGCAGGCACGTTCGTATGTACTCGCGACCGGCGGGAAATCGCATCCGGAGACCGGATCGACCGGTGACGGATTCCGGTGGCTCGAAAAGATAGGACACACCGTCATCAATCCACGTCCGTCGCTTGTGCCGCTGCGCGTACGCGAGCGGTGGGTACGCGAGCTTTCCGGCGTCAGTTTCCCGGATGCCAAACTTACGGTCTTTCAGGATGGCAAGAAACAGGAGAGCCGGAGAGGAAAACTTCTCTTCACGCATTTCGGGCTTTCCGGTCCTCTAGCGCTCAACATGAGCCGCGGTATCGATGAGCTTCTGAAACAAGGAGCCGTGACCGTTTCGGTGGATCTGTTTCCCGGTCAGGATATCGGCGCGCTCGACAAGGAGCTGCAGATCATCTTCGATTCCCGGAAGAACAAACAGATACGGAACGGTCTGGATGGCTTTGTTGTTCCGTCGCTTGTTCCGGCGCTTCTTGAAATCACGGGTATCGATCCGGACAAACAGATAAACGCCGTGACACGCGAGGAGCGACTTGGATTGATACATGCCCTGAAAGACCTCCCGATGACCGTGGAGGGGCTTCTGGGGGCTGATAAGGCGATTGTGACGAGTGGTGGCGTCGCGCTTTCGGAAGTGGATTTCAAATACATGCGGTCACGGCTTTTCCCGAATCTCTATCTCGTCGGAGACATCCTTGATATCGACCGTCCTTCCGGCGGCTACAGCCTCCAGCTCTGCTGGACGACCGGATTCGTCGCCGGAACCTCCGCTGCGGAAAAATAAAACGCGCATCCTATTGGAGGATGCGCGTCGCGCGAAGATGCTCGCCTAACCTGCGACTGCCCGGAACCCTTCCAGTGAGGCGAATCGTCCGTCGTGAGCGTGACGGATTGTCGGCTCACTCTCGGTTACGGCGGAGGCGTTGCGTTTTGCGTCCTGTCGAATCTTCTGACAGCGCGGCAGTCCGTACATGAAATACGGACAATGTTTTTTTGCACTCAATGGACATGAATGTCCGTCGCAGGCGAATCCCTCTTTCGCCGTGCAGAAACGCTTCTCGTCGAGCGTCAACCTGGCGAGTTCGACGATCTGCGCGAACGAGAGATCCGTCGCCGGAACGAACGGAGCCGATGGCGACCCGTTGAGGATGCACATCAGATCCGGCTGGAACGACCAGACACTCCCGGGGACGCTTCCGGTCGGACTGAGGTCGCCGAATCGCCGTTCCTGCCGTTCACCACGGAGGAAGAGCTCCTCGCGGTTCAAGGCGCGCACGAGACCGGTGAGGTCCGTCCGCGTCTTGGCGTTGGTCAGGACGACGACATTTCCGGAAGGTTTCCGGACGATGGCGACATCCGCCTTCGCCCACGAAACGATGGCTTTCCCCATCATCGGGTTATCGCTTTCTATGGCGACGAGATCCCGTTTCCTCCCAAGCCGGTCGGTGAAATGAATCGTCTTCCGGCCCTGTTTCAGGGTTTCGACGGCTTCCTGGAACTTCGTCTTCTCCCATTCGACCGCTTCAAGGCCCTTGAGGAGCCAGGTGGTCTTGGTGTCCCCGTCCAACATGAGGGCACCGATCGACTCGACTTCGAACGACGAATCCTTCGGGTCGCCGCGGTCGAGATAGGTCATGAGACCGAGAACGATCCAAAGAAGAGTCTCTTCCTGCCCGCCGAGCCAGTTCATATTCTTGACGATGTTCGCCAGAGAATATTTCGTGGCGCCGCCCTCGAGGTCGATCCGCGTCGCATAGGCGACGAGGGTTTCGGCTCTCGGGTCGTCGAATTCGGTGATGTGTTCTTTCAGGAATCGAAGCGCGAGACTCGCGGCGCATTCATTGTGTTTGCGCGCATGAGTCGGATCCGGGTGTTCATCGAATAAGCCTCCCCAAACACCGATCGGTATCAGGGCCGTGTCGCGCCAATGTTTCAACGCGATGCATGCGGGAACGCTGCTCCCGGCATCATCGAAGAGGACTTGGGCGTTCCGGGCTCCACGGATACCGGCCTTTTCGCCGTACAACCAGAGGAGGACCATCGCGACGTATTCGTCGAAATGGGCCCAAAAATGTGTAACGAAAAACTTCCGTTGCTCGCGATTCGATTTCATGACAAAGCTCCTTGAAATGAGGAATCTTTCGATTCCTCGGGTGGGATGTTGCTTGTAAAGGCACTACGTCCGCCAATGTTCAGACATTGAAACAGACAGCGAATAATAGCAGAGAAAGTGCTTTTTGTCAATACTGAAGACGGCTTTTCTAAGCCTTACATGTTGTCTTTTCGTTGCACTTCGGATTCGCGCTCTGGTGAGAGATCCATCATTTCTCGGACATTCCAACCCTCGGCTTTCATGTCGCGCATGATGTCCGTGATGCCCGCCTGATTCTCGCCATATATTTTGAAAGTCTGCTTGGAGCCGTTCACCACGACCACCATCTCGAATGTTTTGTCATTCAGCTTCTTGAGCTTCACGCTTTTCCCGCGAGCGCCGACATTCGCTTCGATGACCCCGGGAGCTGTCTCGACCCCGATCCTCCGGAACGCCTTCAATATATCTTTCGCGCCTTCGATGACCGTCGTGTGCGCTCCCCGTTCGTTGATATGCATCTTTTCCATAGTTTGAAAACCTGAAAATATCCGACTCTCTCCAAATCACGGTAGCATGGAAAAGAAAAACAATCGATATCGCCGTCATCGTTTCAATCGATTCTTGATCGGTCAAAAAAAACGAGGAGAAAAGATCTCCCCGTGCATGCTCAGTCCCCAACAAATGCTGAGCGGAATCCATCCTCTGTCCAATATCCGGCGAAGAATCCACCGGATGGACAACAGTCCCAGCGGAGACATCCGACACAAGACTCCCCGACGCGAGCCGCCACCGCTTTGTGCCTGAGTTCGCGACTCGATTCGTGATACAGGGCGACGCTATCCCCGGGGAAAATCGGAAGCCCGCAAAGAGAACATCTTGTGACATACCTACGGATATAGTTCATAAGACAAACTGGGCACATTTTCTTGTCGGCTATTCTGATGGTGGGAACCCCGTAGGCATCGAGCTGGTACCACTTCGGTCCGTCGTGGCCGCATTCATTCCGAACAGTGCCTGCTGATCGTTCGATGATCCGTATCTCGTCGTTCGGTTTCGGCAAGGGATTTCGCTTCGGTCCTACGGACACGAATATTTTCTCACCGTCGGGACCGCAGACATCCGGAAGCTCCGATCCGGTTGACTCGTCCGTCTGTGGAGTATCGTTCCGAGTCGCGGATCTTTTCTTGAGGAATATCCAGAATGCCCTGAGGACAAAGAAGAGGAACGAGAATGCGGAGATGGCGAAAAGGAGATAAGCGAAATAATTGGCTTCCATGATGTTTCCTTGGGTTGTGAAAGGACGAAACGGATCCTATTGAAAGGATGGAAAAATCTTGATTGAAATATGGCGTTTTGTCAATACCGGAAACAGTTGTTCTCAATGACCGTCGTGTGCGCTCCCCGTTCGTTGATATGCATCTTTTCCATGCGGGTGATGTAGTTCCTTTCACTCCCCTCATTCTCTCAAAATTGCTCGAAAATGGGAAAGGGTTGGAGGGTGTCTTCGAAAGAATCAGACTAATTCTTTCTTCACGATAATCTACAGTATCCGCGCAACGACCTTGATATAGTTGTCGCTAAGCTCGTGATCCGTATCGGGCACCAGGATATCGCCTGGCTCGTCCTCCCGATCACCGTAGAGCACTGTCTGTTTCTTGGCACGGTGTTCCGGCGCGAGGTTGTCGACAATATCTTTAATAAATTTTGATCCTGCCAGATCGACCAGTGCCTTCTTGATCTTGTGATCGGTGAAACTGTAATGAGGAGTCATGGATGCCAGGATGACGTGGCGACAAGGATGCTGCTGCGCCGTAAGCCACCCGAGAATCGCGCCAAGTGAGAAACCGAAAACAACGGCGTCCTTGTGTACGGGAAATACCTGCGGTGACAGAGGCTTCTTCCAATCGACATTATTGAATACGACCTCGTACCCTTTTTTTCTCGCGACATCCGCCAATTTCCTGTACGCCTTTCGGCGACAGGTGTCTTCCCATCCCGGGATGATATGGAGAATCTTTTTCATGGTTGCGAGCAGAAAAGATGGCGAGCACCTTTTCTATAAATGCTGCGGCTATGGGACGAAGTGGGAACGTATCTATTCTATCATACCGTGGGGGAAAGCCATCCATTGACACGGGAAACAGATTCCTGGTATCGTTCCCCTGTCCCTTAACAATGAAAGGAGTCCATCTTCTCCATCAAATCGAAGGAAAGCAACACCCCTCGTGCTGTTTTTTTTTGTCTTCTCCAAGGAGTCTGAAATGAAGAATGCTATCTTGGCACCACTCTTTTTCCTGCTGATACTCTTTTCCGGAAAGTCGTCGGCATCAATGGTCGAACCGGAAGCCGTCCCCTACGCCTACAATGGAAACACGTATACCAGCGTGATTGCGACGTTCTGCGCCTCAATCGGATACACGAACCACCTGTATTGCACCGGGGACGTGTACGCCGGAACGAACGACGATACGAGTTTTTCCTATCGTTGCGGAAAAGATTTGGAATACAACCATATGCTCGTCCACACCTACGATCCCGACGGCATCAAGGTCTATGATCAGGAAATGGGAAGTTGGTGGACTTTCTTCTCTTCCGGAAATACCTGCTCGGGATTTTCTGAAAGCACCCTTCTTACCAGTGAGCCTATCTATTACCAGCCGGTCTACGGTGAGTACCCGACTGATACGGTACGCTTTGCTGCAAACTGGAGTTTGCCGCCCGACACGCCGTTTGGATTTCCGCTGCAAACGACGTGCAGCGGCGACCCTTGTACGGCTTACACGGCGGAAGTGTCGTCAGTGATGGATCAGTCGACGCTGGGGACAGGAGCGACGTACGAGTCCGGAGAAGACGGAGAAGTTGAGAGTTTCGAGGGAGAAATCGGGGATGTCGGCCCATATGCCAACAGTACATGTTACGCCAAATTCGACAGTTCTGCGTTCGGATCAAGCATAACTTACGTTGGCACAACGGGCACGGGCAACGGATACTACCTGTGCTACAATAGCCATCCTGGCTACGACTATCCCGCCCCTCTACAGGAAGGAGAACGCATTGATATCAACGCGCCAGAAAGTGGAACCCTGTGCATTGCCACAACCGCTACCGAACCGGATGACCCTCCCGTGCTGTGGCGTGACACGACACGTTGTCCGCACGCGACAGCTGGTGGTACGTCCTGGTCTGGCTACCACACTTTCTATATCATCCATGATGGATTGCAGATGAATGGAGTGGCAGGCAAGTACATGACGGTATTCCTGCACAACGACAGTCTGTCGAGCACCGTGCAAAGCGCCATTGAACAGAATGGCTACGCGGAGGTTTCGAAAGGTGACTTCATTGCCAAAGCAGGAGGATGGGGACCAAGTGGAGCAAATCACTATTCCTTGCACATGCATTTTGAGGTATATAAATGGAATGGCAGCAGCTGGGACCGCGTCGATCCATACGGGGATGGCGCGAACAACATCCTATGGGCACATTGATTGTTGAATGGCGGCAACGACCGTAAACAAAATCGTCTCTCCAGATGCCTGGAGAGACGATTTTTCTTATTATATCAAATAAGAGACGGCTACTTAAGAAATTTAAAAGTGGAAAGGAAGCTGCCAAAAGTCTGATCAGAAACATTTTTCATATCGTCCTGTCCTCTCTCATACAGCCACACGAAGGCTCCCGCCGTAATAGCGATGATGACGAGGATTATGGTTCCTGGTAAGGCGGGGATTTTTAGATTGGCCATTTTTTTTAAAATGCATTATATAGAAAAGCATTATCAATTATAAGTCTCAATTCCTTTGTCTTGGGATATAATCGCCAAATCGTAGGAGATTGGTGACCGATCGAAGAATAATTTACTTTATACAAAGAAAAAATCAAAGAATTATCAGGTAACCACTTATGTTCTGCAATAAAAGACTTTGTTCCTATGTTCATATCTGGAAATAGTGATGAAATCGTATACGAATCACCATTATTTCTATCTCGCAATGTTAAATCATAATCAATACTTACTGTATTAATAGCGCCTGATGGATATATAAAAAAATTCTTATCTGGAGACAATTCAATAAATCCATACCAATTGAGTTGATTTGGAATAAAAACTTCATTTTCTTTATTTGTGCCTAATCTATTTTTAACAATCGTAACATCACCAGTTTTTTGTAATCCCCTGGGATAAATAATTGTTGAATTATCAAGCCAATCAGCAAAGAAAACATATCCATCATTGAATGGTTTGCTTACTTCTGATGATGAAATATCTACCAACCGAAAAGCGTATGCGTTGGAAATCAAAATCTGATCATCGTTCGGTGACCATTTTATGATTTTAAAACTGGCATACGGGCCGCTATTTAGAAAAGTTTTTTTTACTTCTAAAGAATCATTTACTTTTTCAAGAAGTACCAATTTTTGTCCCATGACTGCGGCCGCGATTTTATCACCATTGTTTGACCATTGAAAATTTGTTATGCTTGTCGGCAACGAAAATACTTGTTGCTGCTCCGAATTCATATCCATCAAACATAAATCATACTTTGGTTCGATGGCTTGATTTGGAAGATTATTTTGATTATTTGCTTCAGCTATTTTCTGTAGCGTAACTTCTGAAAGACACAGGTAAGCTATGGTGTTATAAGCCGGATCTATTTCAGGACGTGAATAAAAATTTTCATCAAAATTTGCTTCAATTTGAGGGCAGCCAGATCGAAAACAATCATTGTAATTATACCTAGTTGATACGTGGTTTGTTATTTGTTTTATTGAGTCTTTTTTTGATAGATCTAATAACCAAACATTACCATCTCTTACAAATGTCATTAGTGGTTTATCTTTAAAACGTTGTGTTATTTGATTCGTTCTGTCTTGCTCATTATTTTGTTTTAATTGACTGCTGATAGAGTTCTCTTGAATGGTTGTATTTTGAATTTCTAGTTGACCTTTTTCATACACCCACACAAATACACAAACCGTCACTGCGATAGTAACAAGGATTATTGTCCCCGCCAGCGTCCCAACTTGTTCATTGAATTTCATAGGATTTCATTTTTTCTTACACGACAAATATTATCATGAAAGCAAGTAATAAAAAACCGCCTCGAAAGGCGGAATTTATGTGCTGAGGCTCTGGGACGAAGTTGGAACATATTTTATGTAAAAGTTTCTTTAGTTGAAACTCAGCGACTGTATGATAGTTTGACCTATAGGTAAATTTTTCCACTCACTATCCATCATATCACCTGGAAGACGTTGAATGATCCAGAGTATCGTTTCATCAGACAAAGATATTGCGTAGGCATAATCTATTACGCCGCCATTCCCTGATTCTTTGCCGAGGTAGACTCGGTGGCCATTGATAGTTGTTTCAAGAGTTTGTATTATTTCTCCTGGGGCAGCTCCACCCACGAGATACTCATAAAGTTCTTGAGGAGCTTTGTATCCTTCAAATACGCCCATGCTCATCCAGAAGTTTTCTGTCGGAAAGTTTTTTGATCCCAACGTTATTCCTCTTTCCCCTCCAGCATCTGAGTATGATGAACTTAGGCCAAGCTCTAAATCATTCGGATATCGAAATTGAAAACCATATTTCTTATCGGTGTACACTTTCCAGCTTTTAGTATCAATATTATTGTCTTGGACAGAAAAAAATTCTTCTTCACTGATCTTTCCCTCGCTTTGAACTATTGGGAATGAAAAAGAGACAGAGTCGATTTCATGATTAACGCGTTCAATTTTTCGAATAAGAAACAGCGAAGCAGCAGCGGCAATAGTCGTGAGAAATATAAAAGCGATAAAAGGTCGAATCGTTTGTTGCATAGATTTATTTGCTGGGACGGAAGGTCATTTCATCGAACGATTTCACTCCTCTCATTCTCTCAAAATTGCTGGAAAATGGGAATGAGTTGGAGGGTGTCTTCGAAAGAATCACGCGGCTGGTTTCTTTGCGATGATCCACACTTCATGGAATGTATGCGGTCCGAGTTTGCGATGCATTCCATCATAGGAGGACGTCTCCTGTTTGACGATTTCCAAACCACCGAGCGCCCCGACTATTTCTTCGGCCGTATATTTTGTCGGAACATCCAGTGTTTCTTCCGGGGAAAACGTAAAGATCTCCAATACTCCGCCAGGATTCAATGCATCACGAAGACGCGGAAGAAGTTTTCCGAGTGCGTACTCCTTCGGGAGAAACTGGATACTGTGCTGAGCGATGATGATGTCGTACGTTCCTGTCGGATTCCAGTCCTTGAGATCCGCTGAAACGTAGTTGATATTTTCGATATCTTGAAGTGGCGCCGGAGTTTCCTTTTCGATGTCGACTGCTTCCGCTTTCAACCCGCGTGCGGCGGCATAGAGAGAAACTAATCCCTGACCGCAGCCGAGATCAAGAAACTTTTTCGCGCCAGGGTTGAGTTTGAACAGGTGCGGATATGAATACAGCATACGGTATATCATGTAAAAAATAAGTCGCCCTCCTGGTAGTGTAACCCAGGAGGGCGGTTTGTGAAAGGCTTTTTAGCTCTTTCGGAACAGCGTGCTATTGCGTCGCTTCCCGGCCAAGCGTCAATTTGGCATCGACGCCGAGGTTGCTTTTGCAATTGCAGGTGCAACCCTTGTTGGTGCAGGAACAGCTGCCGGCGTTGGCAAGAGACGGCTCGGGCCACGCGAACTCGTCGAGCGGACCAAAGAGCTGCTCGGCAAATGCCTTGGTGCGGGTGTAGCCTTCGAGCTCCGGCTTGTCGGACGGCGTGTGGTCGATGAATTCGCCGTTGAAGTCGTTGCAGAAAAAGCGATAGTGCACGGTATGGCAAATGAATTCATGCCACATGTCGTCAACGACCTTCGAAGGCGAACACGGCTCTTGCGAGACCATGGCCACGTACAGGAAGCGCTTCATTTCCATGAACACAGCGCTGGCTTGGTCGAGGCTCATGCCGTATTTCTCGGCGAACCTTGCACAAAGACCATGATGCTGATACTCTCCGATCCGACGCCACGCGTTCAGATCATGGGAAGGCACCCCTTGTTGCTGGGGAATTACTTCGCTACTCGTTTGCATAAAAGAACTCCTCTTCGAGAAAAATATCAATGGGCCCATTGATATTGAGACAGAAGGACTCTCGTTCTTCAAGCCTCAAGACATCATAACCGGAATGCGATCTGCTGTCAATAGGAATCCGTGTTCGATCCCTACTATCCCTATACGAAAAAAGAGGCTCCGGAGAGCCTCGATTTCAATGCTGGGGAGGTAGGGATCGAACCTACGGAATGCCGCGTCCAGAGCGCGGTGCCTTACCACTTGGCTACTCCCCAAAATCA
>CAYRYX010000002.1:0-24275 GCA_964428755.1 uncultured Bdellovibrionales bacterium
GGTTCGAGGGTCGCTTCGACGAGGTCGCCGACGATTTCCTCGAGCTTGGCGCGGGAGAGCTTCATGACGAGGTGCTTGGGGCCGTTCGCGTCGCTTGTGATGAACGGCTGGTTGATCTCCGTGTCCGCCGCAGTGGAGAGTTCAATCTTCGCCTTTTCGGCGGCTTCCTTGATGCGCTGCAAGGCGAGCGGGTCTTTGGACAGGTCGATGCCTTCCTGCTTCTTGAACTCGTCGAGGATCCAGTGCATGATCCGCTGGTCGAAGTCATCTCCTCCGAGGTGCGTGTCACCGTTGGTTGATTTCACTTCGACGGTGTCCTCCGCGACTTCGAGGATGGAGATGTCGAAGGTACCGCCGCCCAAGTCATAGACCGCGATTTTCTCGTCCTTTTTCTTGTTGAATCCGTATGCAAGCGCGGCCGCGGTCGGCTCGTTGATGATGCGGCGCACCTTGAGTCCGGCGATCTCTCCGGCTTCCATGGTCGCTTTGCGCTGGCTGTCGTCGAAGTATGCCGGTACCGTGATGACCGCTTCGGTGATCTTCTCGCCGAGCTTCTCTTCCGCGTCCGCCTTGAGCTTGCCCAAGATCATCGCGGAAATCTCCTGCGGGGTGTATTCCTTGCCGCCCATGACGATCTTGGTGCCCTCGCCCGCCTGGATGATCTTGTACGGGAGGGTCTTCATGTCGCGCTGCACTTCCTCGTCGTTGAAATGCCGCCCGATGAGCCGCTTGATCGAGAAGAGCGTGTCGCCTGGGTTCGTCACCGACTGGCGCTTCGCGAGGAGTCCCACGAGCCGCTCGCCGGTCTTGGAAATCGCGACCATCGACGGCGTGGTCCGCGCGCCCTCCTTGTTCTCGATGATGGTCGGTGCGCCTCCTTCGACGATGGACATCGCGCTGTTCGTCGTCCCCAAATCTATGCCGAGTATCTTTGCCATATTATTTTACTTACTTGATTACTGCTTACATAATTCCAAAGCTCAAATTTCAAATGCCAAATCAAGCTCAAAGTTGAAATGATTAAATTTTACATTGTAGCTTAGGATTTGATTTGATATTTATCATTTGGTTTTTGACATTACTTCACGGTCACTTTTGCCGGGCGGACAACGCGACCACCTATCTTGTATCCGTTCTGGAGAACTTTCGCTACTTGTTCCTTAGTTTCACCTTCTTCCTCTTGTTCCTTGTCGCTTGTTTCTTGTTTCTTGTCGTAGTCGATCGCCTCATGGATGCTTGGGTCGAACGCGTCCCCTTCCTTCACTTCCATCACCTCGACGCCGTGGGATTTGAGAGCATCTTCGAGCTGTTTCTCGATGTACTGGATACCAGTGACCCAGGGGCTGTCTTTTGCATCGTCCGGAACGTGTCCGGTCGCCATGCGGAAGTTGTCGAGGACCGGGATGATGTCGAAGAGCAGCTTCTCGATGAGGTATCCGGCGAGTTCCTTCTGCGACTCCGCTTGGCGTTTCTTGTAGTTCTCGAAGTCGGCTTGGAGGCGTTTGAGGTCGTTGAGGTATTCCTCTGACTTCATCTTTGCTACTGCGGAGCTGACGAGTTGCTTCACTCCTGGGCGACATTTCTCTTCTTTTTCTATCTCTTCAGCGGTCATCCATGCATATTCCGAATGTTCTTCGCTCAAGGTGATTTCGCCTCCTTTGTAATAGACGAGATGTCCGATGCGACACCGATTATCTATGTTAGCATCGACGACACCACGGAACTCGTATTCGATATCCCCCGCCTCTTCCGATATCTCCCGCTTCAGCGCTTGTATCGAATCATCTTCCCCTTCGTCTATCCTTCCACCGATGAACCCCCAATCGTCGGCGTTTTTTGAGATTTCCGGGGAATACTTCACGAAGAGAAATTTCCCTGTTTCCGGGTCATAAATGACCGCTTTCTGACTCACTTGGAATAACGCCGGTTTTTTTTCTTTCGTCATAGATTTTTCGATTATGATGCACGGGTCATGCGTTCTTTCAAAAGCTCGAACTGCCGCTCTTGTTCCTGCTTGTCGGTTTCTTCGCTGGTTCCTGTTGCCGCCCGCTCGTTGTCATCCCGAGCGCAGCCGGGGGATCTTCGTATTTCCGATGCAGATTCCTCGACTCGCGGACTCGCTCGGAATGACAGGGATGGTTTCATGATATGAGGATAATGATCGCGAGTGAGGAGCCGAGGAGTTTTTTCATGTGCTCAAGGAGCGACTTGTTCTTGGCATACTGCATCCGCTTCGGACCGATGATGGCAAGGATGCCTTTGCCTTCGGCGCTGTCATACGGGGCGACGACCATCGAGCAGTTGGAGATCTCTTTGATCGGGTTCTCCTTGCCGATGAAGATGTGCGTCTCGCCGTCCGCCACCTGCCGGAGAATGAGATCAAACCGTTCGTCGAGCGTGTCGAGCGCCTCCACGAGGCGGCACATCTCGTCGAGCTCCTGGAACTCCTGTTTCTCAAGGAGCGACTTCATGCCGAAGTCGTAGACCTCGTCCTCGCCGATAGCTCCGGTGACCGCGAGATTTCCGGAGAGGGTCGAGAGAAGTTTCGCCGTCGAACGGCCGAGGCGCGCGTGCTTGGCGCGAAGCTGGAGGAGTTCCTGTTGCAACCTTTTCTGATCGGAAAGGGACAGCCGCTCGTCGGGCATGATTTCCTCCACGAAATACCGGTACCCCTCGTCGGTCGGGATGCGCCCGGCGCTCGTGTGCGGCTGATAGAGATAACCCCCGTCCTCGAGCGACGCCATGTCGCTTCGGATGGTCGCCGGGCTCACGCCGAAGTCGAACCGCTCAAGGAGGGATTGGGAACCGACCGGTACTGCCGCCTCGCCGTAGAGCTCGACGACCGCCGCGAGGATTTTCTGCTGGCGCTCATTCATATATCAGTCAGCAATCAATAGTCAACAAAAAACGGAAAACGCTACGATCACAGTATAGAAAAAGTTCTGGCACTCTGTCAAGTAGAGTGCTAATAAGCGGAGATTGTGCATTTCAAGACAAAAAAAGACACCGGGGTGTTCTCCGGTGTTCGGATCGGATCGAAGTTATCGGTCGTGATCCTGCGATTGTTCCGTCGGTTGCCTGGATGCGGACTCGGAACAGACATCGCGATGTTCGCAGTCCGACTGACATGTCTTGTCGAAAGGTTTCCGCAGTTTTGCGGCGTCTTCGACGGAGAGCGTCGCCCTCCTGATGAGACAGTAGATGCCGTTGTTCATTTTCCCTCCGTCACGAAACCGCGAGGCAATCGGCCATATGCGAACACTTGTTGCAAATCGGGTTCGTTTCCCCGAAGTAAGGCTTCGCGTCCGCGAACGACATGGCGACGTTTCCTGCCTGCGGACAGATGACCTCTTCGATGACAATCGGTCCGGAAACGGCTTCGCGACAAGCGGCGTTGTTTCGGCATGGACCGCAGATGGAACTCTTCGGCTCGTAGAGCAGTCGTGAGTTCTCCAGCGCCACGTAGATCGTGGCATCGCCGAGGAAAAGACCCATCCTTCCGCATGCGACCGTCGGCAGATTCCTGATTTCCGGGTGCAGATTTCCCTGCTTTCGTTCATGGGACATTCCGTCCTCCTTTCACGTTCGGTTGGAAAATCAATCGGCATCGTGCGCGGGGCCCGTCTGGGCGATCCGGCACGACGCCTGGTGCGCGCACTTCTGGCATGAGACACTCATCTCATCGAAGAACTGATGGACGTGCCTTGAACAGACTTCGGCCGTTATCGGGCCTCGTCCGCCGGCGAGATACAAGTTGCCGCATGTGACCGGGTATCCTGATTCGTGATTCATGTCTTCTCCTTTTCTCCGTCTTGTTTCCTGCCGGCAGCACGTTCCTTGCAATGTCCGACGTAGCCGCAATCATTGCAGAGATTGTTTCCGGGTCTGAAGAGGTAATGTGCGGTATCCAACGACACTCTCGCCAACTGACCGTTGTTCGTCAGGAGAATCGTCCTGAGACAGGGAATCGTTCGTTCCTGAAGATATCCGGAGGTGCAATCCGGTGATTCGACCGGCTCGTATTCGGACAGTCGCTTCTCCTTTCGTAAGATTGCATGATTCCATTCCTTCATCACCAGCGTCCGTGCGCTTCGGCCATCACCGTGCTTTCGCATGTCTTATAACGGAAACAGCCTTTGCAGGCGTTTTCGTCCCCATTGAAAAGATCGTGGGCGTCGGATTCGGCGACACGGACCATCGCTCCGCTTGTCGAGATCACCCGTGTCCGTTCGCAATACACGAGATTTCCGACCATTGGTCTCGTGAGGTCTTCCAGCGAACCATCCATGGTTGTCATCGCTACTCTCCTTTTTCGATTGGTAAATTACTACTTTTTCGGTATCGGATCGTATCCGCCGGGATTCCACGGATGACACCGCAGAACCCGTCTGAACGCGAGCCACGAACCTCGTACGACTCCGAAACGTTCGATCGCTTCGTAACCGTATTGGCTGCAGCTCGGATGGAACCGGCAGAACCGTTCCCCGAATATCATCCCGACGAACCCGTGATCCAGGGACAAGGTCTTCTGGTAGATGCGGATGATCGTGAGGAGGATTCGCTTGAACATGGGGAGCATCGTACCTTTTTTCGGGCTTCCTGTCAACGGAAAAATATGATACACTTCAGTCTGTAAAGTTCCTCAGGCTCATAAAGTCCATAAAGAAAAAATCAAGCCTGACAGACTTGATGACTTTACGGACTTTACAAACACAGACATGAACATCATCAAGGAAAAGAAATTCACCTGGATCGACTTCCGCAACCCGCAGCAGAGCGATATCACCTATCTCCAGGAAAACTTCGATATCCATCCCCTCGCGATCGAGGAGCTCGTCACCCCGACCTATCAGCCGAAAGTCGTCCAGTACGACTCGTGCCTCTTCCTGTCCGTACATATCCCGCTCTTCGACGCGGAGCTCCGGACGACCTATCCCGGTGAGCTCGATATCATCCTCACGAAGGACTATCTCATCACCTCGCACAAGCACGACATCTATCAGATCGGAAAGTTCTTCGAGGAGGTTTCCCAGAGCGAAGGCAAGCGACGGATCTATTTCGGGAAAACGCCGACGGACCTTCTCTATCACGTCCTCGAGATCCTTCTTGATTCCTGTTTCCCGAAACTCAACCACATCGCCGACAACCTTGACTACATCGAAACGCAGGTCTTCGCCGGGAACGAAAAGGAGATGGTCCGGGAGATTTCCATCGTGAAGCGGGATATCCTCAACTTCCGTCGGACGCTCAAACCGCAACGTTCCATCCTCGACTCGCTCGCGCGGCAGGAGCACGCGCTCATCCCGAAGGAGCTCGCTCTCTATTTCCAGGATCTCATCGGGACGAATATCCGCCTCTGGAACATCCTCGAGAGCAATAAGGAGACCATCGAGGCGTTGGAGGCGACGAACAACTCCCTTCTTTCGAACAAGCTCGACATGACCATGAAGGTCCTCACGATCTTCTCGGCGGTGCTGCTCCCGATGACCGTCTACACGAATATGCTCGCGATGAGCGCATCCATCCCGTTCGGGCACAACCCGAACGCCTTCTGGATCCATGCGGGAATGATGTTCGCTATTGCCGGCATCACCGTGACCGTCTTCAAGTGGAAGGAATGGTTCTGACGAACGAAGTTCGTCAAGTTTCAAAGTGAAAAGTCTATAAAGTTCGTCAAGCGGAATCCATACGCTTTTCTTTACAAACTTTATGAACTTGATAGACTTGATAGACTTTATGAACTGACGACATGCGTTTCTACAATACTCTCACCAAGCAGAAAGAAGTCTTCGAGCCGCTTTTCCCGGGGAAAGTCGGCATGTATGCCTGCGGACCGACGGTCTACGATTACATCCATATCGGCAATCTCCGCGCGTACGTGCTCTCGGACACCGTACGACGTGTGCTCGAGCACGCGGGATATGAAGTACGTCTTATCCGCAATATCACCGACGTCGGCCATCTGACCGACGATGATGTCGCCCAGGGCGACACCGGCGAAGACAAGATGGAAAAGAAGGCGAGAGCCGAAAAGAAGACCCCGATGGAAATCGCCGCCTTCTACGAGGATTATTTTCATGCGACCGAGAAGAGCACGAATCTCCTTCCGGCGCATTTCTACCCGCGCGCGACCGCTCACGTGGCGCAGATGATAAAAATGATCGAAGAACTCATCCTGAGCGGACATGCCTATGAGTCGAATGGGAATGTTTTCTTCGACGTGACGAGCTTTCCAGACTACGGAAAACTCTCCGGGAACAACCTCGAGCACCTCAAGGTCGGTGCCCGGCTCGAGGAGCATCCGGACAAGCGCAACCCATGGGACTTCGCGCTTTGGCTCAAGGCTCCGAAAGATCACCTCATGCGATGGTTGGGCCCCTGGAGCGAAGGGTACCCGGGGTGGCACATCGAATGTTCAGCGATGAGCCAGGAATACCTCGGCGACACGCTCGATATCCACTGCGGCGGCGAGGACAACATCTTCCCCCACCACGAAGCGGAAATCGCCCAGAGCGAATGTGCGACCGGGAAGCCCTTCGCGAGATACTGGATCCATAACCGGCACCTGCTCGTCGACGGGACAAAGATGTCGAAATCGAAAGGGAATTTCTACAAGCTCGAGGATGTGACGGAGAAGGGATATTCCCCGATGGATCTGCGCATGCTTCTTCTTTCCTCGCACTACCGGAGTCAGATGAACTTCACCTGGGACTCGCTTTCTTCCGCAAAGAAGAATAGGGAAGCGATCTTCGCGCTCGCCGAGCGGCTGGAGAGCGCAACTCCTGGCGCGGAAGACGTCTCGTCTTCGTTCCGGACCGATTTTTTCGAGGCGATAGAGGACGATCTCAATACGCCGCTCGCGCTTTCCGTCCTTCTCGGATTCGCGAACAAGACGAACGCGGCACTCGATGCCGGAACATCGATCGACACGACCAGAGCGAAGACGTTTCTTGCCGAGGTCTTCACGGTGCTCGGTCTCATCCGGGAAACGGTCGAGATCCCCGCCGATATCCGGACACTCGCGGACGAACGGGAGACGGCACGGCTCGCAAAAGATTTCGCTGCGTCGGATCTCCTCCGAGACAAGCTCCTTGCCGCCGGCTGGACGGTGGAAGATACGCCGCAGGGGCCGAAACTCCGGAAACGATAGGCATTCCGCGGAAACCGGGGAAAAAGAAAGACCGGGGGGGATTATCCCTCCCGGTCTTCGTTTTTATGCCCGTACGGATCATGGGTGCGCCCTGGCAACCTTGAAATAAGCCGGGTAGCACAAACCCTCTCTTCCGACCCGCTCCCATTCCGGTTTTTTATGGAACCATGAGGGCGGTACGAAGATCATGCCGTTTTTCACGGTCATCTTCTCTTTCCCGGAACCGAAGAGGCATGGCAGGGCATCCGCCCCCGGGAACGAAACCACCTCCGTTCCGCTTTCGAGAATGATTTTTCTGAGCAGCACGCGTTTTTCCGGACGCATACACCACAACGTGAAACAGGATTCCTCCGGGCAACGGACAATCCTGCAATTTTGTTGCAATGTCAGGACGAGAAGATCTGACATCAGGAGATGATTCGTACAGCGGTCGCATATATCGAGCATTTCGGTCTCCTTCATTGTGAAAAAACTCCTCCATCCTACCGCATCGCGGGAATTTGTAAAGAAAAGAGGATCGGAATGTTCCGATCCTCTCGACGGGTGATCTGTGCCTACGAAATGATGGTCACATAGTCCGGAGCTTTCCCTTCCCTGCACCATACGCGCTGAAAGGTACGAGGAGGAACGTAGAGGACGCTTTTCCCCTCCTTCCCTCTTACGGTTTCGATGGCCTGCCCCTTACCGAATATGTCCTTGTATCGGCTTTTCTTCCTGCCGATCGGAATAGAGATGACAGAGATATTGGTGGCGGCCTTCAATATTTTCCGGAAGACCTCCTCTTCTTTCTCCGTGAGCATATCGAGTTTGAAGCCCAGTTTCGACGGGCAATAGATGACACCTCCTTCGTCGGTCATACTGGCACTTGTAAAAGATGCGAGTAGTTTCCTGAACACGTCCTTGTAATTCGGTGTTGCGGTACTGTCTACTTTTTTCGCCATTTTCGGCTCCTTTTCGTAGTGGTGGGAAAGAACGACATCGCCAAAGGATACCCTATTTCGAGCCTTTTGTCCAGTATTCCCCTTTCCGGGGAACGATGATAGAATTGAACATACTCTTATGGCATCGAAAAACACCGACCATCTCCGCGTGCCGCCGCACAATATCGAGGCCGAGCAATCGGTACTCGGTTCCTTGATGCTCGACAAGGATGCGGTCATCAAGGTCGCCGATCTCGTCAGTCCGAGCGATTTCTACAAAGGCGCGCACAACTCGATCTATGAGACCATGCTCGCCCTCTATGAGGAACGCGAACCGATCGATGTATTGTCGCTTGCGAACAAGCTCGACGAGAAGGGCAAGCTCGACGCGGTCGGCGGATCGAGCTATCTCGCATCACTCGTGAATGTCGTTCCCTCCGCCTCGAACGTCGTTCATTACGCCAAGGTGGTCCAGAAGAAATCCCTTCTCCGTCGTCTCATCACCGCGGCGTCCGAGATCGTCGAAATGGGCTTCGACGAGGAAGAGGACGTCCAGAAAGTGCTCGACGACGCCGAACAGCGCCTTTTCGGCGTATCTCAGAAGTATCTCAAGCAGGACTTCGTCCCGATCAGATCCATCCTCGAGGACGCCTTCAACCGCATCGACGAGCTCCACAAGAGCGACAAGGCGTTCCGTGGCGTTCCGACCGGCTTCACCGACCTCGACAATCTGCTCTCCGGGCTCCAGAATTCCGACCTCGTCATCCTCGCGGCACGACCATCGGTCGGAAAGACCTCCTTCGCGCTCGACATCGCCCGGCAGATCGGCGTCCAATCCAAGGTTCCGGTCGGTCTCTTCTCACTCGAAATGTCATCCGACCAGCTCGTCGACCGCATGATCGCCGCACAGGCGGGTGTCGATCTTTGGCGTCTCCGTACGGGAAAACTCCAGACCGAAGGTGACGACAACGATTTCCAGAAAATCGGCGAAGCGATAGGCATCCTCTCCGAGGCGCCGATCTTCATCGATGATACCTCGTCCGCGAACATCATGGAGATGCGCACCATGGCGCGCAGACTCCAATCCGAACACAAGCTCGGGCTCATCATTATCGACTATCTCCAGCTCATGGAAGGCCGCTCCCGGGGCGGCGACAACCGCGTCCAGGAGATTTCCGAGATCTCCCGCGGATTGAAGCAGCTCGCCAAGGAACTCAATGTTCCGGTCATCGCGCTCTCCCAGCTTTCCCGCGCCGTCGAATCCCGCCCCGACCAGATTCCGAAGCTCTCCGACCTCCGCGAATCCGGATCCATCGAACAGGACGCCGATGTCGTCATGTTCCTCTACCGTGAGGACCGCGTGAAGCCGGATACCCCGAACAAAGGCATCGCGGACGTCATCATCGCCAAACACCGAAACGGCCCGGTCGGCAAGGTTTCGCTCTTCTTCGAGGAAAACTCGACCACCTTCAAGAACCTGGAACGGGTGCACTCCGAGATGTAAAAATCAAAACGTGAACATGCGCTACCCGAAACCTTTCCAAAATCTCATCTCCTATTTCTCGGCACTCCCGTCGGTCGGTCCGAAAATGGCCGAACGCATCGTGCTCTACCTCTTCAAACAGGAGGATTCCCGGCTCACCGAATTCGCCGAAGCGCTCGAATCGCTCAAGAACCTCTCTTTTTGTACGCGCTGTTTCCACATTTCCGAACGGACACTCTGCGATATCTGCGAGGATCCGAAGCGCAACACCACGCTTCTCTGTGTCGTGGAAGAGCCGATGGACGTCATCGCGATCGAGAAATCCGGCAGTTTCACCGGCCGGTATCATTGTCTCGGCGGTGTCATACAGGCAGGGTCGGGAAGCGGCAACCCCTCGCTCCGCATCACTGAACTCCTCCACCGGATTCCCGAGGAAGGCGTCCGGGAAGTCATTCTCGCACTCAATCCGACGACTGAAGGCGACCTCACGGCACTCTATCTCAAGAAAAAGCTCTCCGATATGCCGGGTGTCTCGATTACGAGGCTCGCGCGCGGACTGGCGACCGGCGGCGACATCGAATACGCCGACGAGATGACGCTCCGCTCCGCATTGACAAATCGTGAAAAGCTGATATAATATAACTGAAATTTTCCTTAACAATCAACCGAGAAATAAGGGGGTCGACCATGTTACCTTGCACACTGGCATTCGACGGCGAATACAATACTCCGAAGAAATTCTGTGACGATGTCACTTCTGCCATCCTCCTCAGGCTTTCCAAGGAAACTGGCATATCCCGTGTCCAATTCCTTTGTGATGCGCACCTGGGAGGGCTGGAAGCTATGGATACCCCGAAGGCCGGCCTTCCTGATAGTTTCAGCGCGAATGCCGAGATACAGGAAATGAACGGACATCCGTACACGATACATGGATGGGTGGCAGATGTGTCCATCACGCGGAGCGGTCCCTCGCTGAGCGACCCCGAGAACGTGACGGAGGGAAGGATTTTTTTCTGTCCGAAAGAATAGGAGAAACACCATGGAGCTGCATTGCAGAAGTGAAGAGGAGTCGATCGAGATGCTTACGCAGGAATTCCTCAAGAAAATCAAGTGGGCAGACAAGGCTTGCGGAGCGGGATTCAGTGGGAAAATCCCCGATGGTCTCTACCGACTCGTCCTGGATCGATTCCAGTATGACCCCGATAACAGAATATACAGCATTTATGCGCGAGGATTCCGCGACGATACACCGACCGACTCTCCGGAGTTCGCATTTGTCTGCTGTATTTCGAAATCAGCATAACGACGAAAAAAGCCTTGACGCAACACGTCGAGGCTTTTTCTTTATCACCATTCATCGGCTATTTCGCGGAAATCTTCGTGATTTCGACTTCCGTGAACGGCTGTTTGTGGCCGAACTTCATCTTATACCGCTTCTTCGGCTTGTACTTGATGCCGACAACCTTGTCATGCCGGTCCTGAAGCGTGATGACCCCCTCGACGCTTGCCTTCTCGAGCACCGGTGCGCCGATGAACGCCTCCTTTTCGTCGCCGATATAGAGCGTTTCGAAAGAAAGTTTCGAGCCGATCTCGCCCTCGAGTTTTTCCACTTTCACCTTTTCCCCTTCGGAAACCTTGTATTGTTTTCCTCCGGTACGGATAATCGCCAACATATGGGAATAGTTGTCAGGTTATAACAGGGAAAGGATACTATTTCCGGTCATTTCTGTCAATATCACCTTCTTGACAAGTTTCTTCTCCCGATTCCGGAAATGGGGAATTTCGTGGTATACTGGCATCGGTAGGGGCTGCGCTCCTTCTTTTTATTTTCCGAGGAGGGCTGGATCATGGAAACGAAAGACCATAGAATTGACAGGAACGCTTTTTTCTGCCACAATGCAACGTTGGGTTCGTTACCAAAAGTCTCCCGAAAGGGTTTTCTGTCGCGTGTTTGTTTAAAGACCGGGATGTTCCCGGGCTGTCTCCCTTTCGCGCAAACGCGCGAAAAATTCTTCTAATTTGAAGATGAGGAGATGAACATGAGCGTACATGAACTAGTAGGTTTTTGGAGTCACCCACATTCATTTCTCAGCCTTATCGGTCTCACGGAGCACTGGAAGTGGAAAGAGGTGCTACATACGACCACCTCCTCGTTCTTGTCTCGTTTTCATTGGGATGAGAAACGGGGCGGCAAAGCGATCGTGATCGAAGAAAGTACCACTGCTGGGAATTGGCTCGACGAGTTCGATTTGATCGGGAATCGGTTCGACGAGTTCGATCCTCCGATTGGAAAATCCCTCGACGAGTTGATTCTGTTGAGAGAAGAGTCTCTTTTCGCGATACGAAGCAACTACGAGGAGATGGCCGAGGCAATCGCGAAAGTCACCCATATGAGCGATGCCGAAATAAGGATCGGACGCGCAGCCAGGTTCCACGAAAAATATCAGGAAGCGATGATGGAGCTTGAGAAACACGAGAGGAAACTCTGCTGTTTCGAGGATGCCATCTCGAAAGCTTTCTCCCGTCGGGTATCCGACAGGAATCAGCAGGAGCAGACATGATTTCTCGCATTAACGCAAAATCCCTCGGAGGATGTCCTCCGGGGGTTTCTTTTCGAAAAAATCTCTCACGACATTCCCTATTCCAAGACGGCTTTCACACGGCGGACACCGGCGGATGAAGCCTCCTCCTTTATGATACGGAATCTCCCCTTGATGTCACCGGTATTTCCGACATGCGGTCCGCCGCAGAGTTCGGCCGAATAAAGCGTTCCATCATCGCTTTTTGCGGAATAGACGTTCACCGTTTCCGGGTATTTCTCCCAGAAACTCCCCTCGACGCCCCTGGCCTTCGCTTCCTCCTTCGGAACCTGCTCCATGCCGACGGCACAGCGCTTCCCGATCACCTCGTTCACATACGCCTCCACCTTATCGAGAATCTCCCTTGGCACCTTTTCCGGGTGTGTGAAATCGAACCGGGTGCGCTCTTCGGTGATATTGGATCCCGCCTGATGGACATGGTCGCCGAGGTATTTGCGAAGCCCGGCAAGCATGAGGTGTGTTGCCGTATGAAGCATGGTCACTTTCTCGCTATGATCGGCAAGCCCGCCTTTGAACTTTCCCGCGGATGCGGTCCGGGAAAGCTCCTGATGCTTGCGGAATTCCTCTTTGAATGCTTGCGCGTCGACCGAAACCCCGCATTCAGCCGCGAGCTCTTCGGTCATCTCGAGTGGGAATCCGTAGGTCGAAAAGAGATCGAATGCGTCGGCTCCGGAGATGTTTCCCGAAACCTTCTTTTTTTCGAATTCTTTCATCCCGCGGGAAAGCGTCTCACGGAACTTCGCCTCCTCCTTCGCTATCTCCGCAACGATGGCATCCTTCCGATCTGAAAGGTCCGGGTAGGCGGTTTGGTAAGTCCCGATGACGGCCATACCGAGTGAAGACAGGCTTCCCGACGGGATTCCGAGCATATCCGCATATCGTACCGCGCGACGGAGGATCCGACGGAGGACATAGCCCTGATCCGTATTCGACGGCGATACTCCGTCACCGACGAGAAACACGCCCGCTCGGACGTGATCCAGCACGACCCGGAAGGCATACGTTTCCTCCGGATCGGCGCCATAGGTTTTCCCGGAAAGATCTTCTGCCTTATGACGGATCCCATCGAAGATATCCCCGGAAAACATGTCCGGATCGTTCCGCTTCGCCGCCATGATGCGCTCAAGACCGCCGCCGAAATCGACGTTCCGCTGGGCAAGCTTCCCGAAACCGTTTGTCGTTTTCCGATATTCCATGAAAACATTGTTGCCGATTTCCATGAAACGGCCGCAGTCACAGTTCACATGGCATGGCTCATCCTTCCATTGCGATCGCTCATGCAGACCATGCTCCGCGCCGAAATCCCAGAACATCTCCGTGTCCGGACCGCCAGGCTCCCCTTCCGGCATATTCGCAGGGACTCCTGACCGGCTCCACCAGTTCTTTTTTTCCGAATAATAGAAGATGCGTTCTCCATCGCGGATACCGTCGCGCTCCGGATTCTCCCCGATTTTTGCATCGATGCCAGCCTCGGCGAAAAGCTTCCGCCAGATTTCGGCACTTTCCGTATCCTTCGGAATGCCGAGCTCCTCGTTCCCGCGGAAACAGGTGAAAAGAAGCCTGTTCGGGTCGAGGCCGATTTCCTGCACGAGAAACCCCCACATCCACGTGATCTGCTCCTGTTTGAAATAATCTCCGAACGACCAATTCCCAAGCATCTCGAAAAAGGTCGTGTGGCGGTTGTCGCCGACCTCCTCTATATCCTGGCTCCGGAAGCATTTCTGGGAATCGGCGATGCGCGTCCCTGACGGATGAGGTTCCCCGAGAAGGTAGGGAACGATCGGCTGCATGCCGGACCCGGTAAAGAGCGTCGAAGGGTCGTTTTCCGGAACGAGCCGCGCCGAAGGAACGATCGCATGGTCGCGCTCGCGGAAAAAATCAAAAAACCGTTGTCGTATGCCGTCGGAATTCATCGATCTATGATAAAAGGTTCATCTTGCGCTTCAGACGCTTTCCCTCGGCTTCGAGAAGATCGAGCTCACGGATAAGACGCTCCTGCTCGATTTTCTTTTCTTCGAGGCGGATTTCGAGTCGGTCCTTCTCCATCTCGAGTTTCCGGATCTCCATCTCGAGACTGTCGCGATATCGTGATTTCTTCTGCTTGTCCTGATCGAAAATCAGGTATTCCGATTGCATTCTCCGGAAAGCCGAACGCTTTTCGGCATCGACCTCGCCCTTTTTCTCGGTGCCCATGGAGAAGCTCGGTATCATAACGTATTTCAGGTTATTTGTGAACCCCGAAGCGGAAAAAGGGAGTTATGGCTCCTCTATCCTGACGGTGACACGACTCCGATCCTTCGGAACGGAAAACGAGAAGAATTTCGGCTTGAGATTCACCTCCACCTTCTTTATCTCCGGATGTCTGCTAAGCGCTTCCTTGATCTCGTCGGCTCCTTTGCCGAGAAAGTCGTTCCGAAGGGATTCCGTGTCGACCTCGGAGACGAAGAGTGTCGTCACCCTGGCGCGGATATACATGACTCCCTTCCCGTAATCCGCGCCGGCCTCTCCGTATTCGAAGGAGACATCACGGACCTCCGCGGAATCCTCCGCATCGGTACGCTTTCGGATGAGGGCGACAGCTTTCTCCCTGAGATCGTTCTCGGAAAAAATGAAGGATTTCCCGGTCCATCTGGAAACGTATTCGAACGACGATGCGGCGACGCCGACCTGCGGATGTGAAGGGGTTCCGACGAGCGTGACTTCCATCGAGGATGGAAGGAACCGGTCGTCTTCCCCGATTTCGGTACGGATAGCCTCGTCAAAGGATTTCCTGAAGATCTGTTCGGCCTGTTCTTTCGCTCGGGCGATGTCCGCGGCGGAAACGGCCCGATTTTTTGCTTCGCTTTCGGACGATCCCCCAACCATCTTCTCCTTCGATTTCGCGGAAAACTTCGCATATTTCGGGCTTCCCTTGAAGCCCGGAACGGTGAAGGTCGATGGCCCGATGTCGTATGCTTCGCCGGATTCATCCGCCACGACTTCCGCCTCGATGACACCCGCCTCCGTCTTTCCATTCGTCTCGGACATCCCGGGAACCGTTACTCCGCGCACGAGACGGAATATCTTTCCATCGGCCGACTCGAATCGCGTGGTCGCGACAAGCGGCTGCGGTTCCTTGTCGAATTCATTGGAAATCGTTATCTTCCCACGCGCCTTGGCACCGCTCCCAGCGGAATCGCCCGATGTTTCGACGGAAACGGTTATCTCCAAATCCTTTTCGATAAGGCGCATAGGAACATCCTTTTCCCCCGTCGCACCATCCTTCTTCCCTTCGAATTCCATTTCGATGCTCTGCGAGGACGAATTCGGCACGACGACGATTTCCGCTTTCGGCAGGAAGAGGAACGCGCCCGTGCCGACAAGTGACAGGGTCGAAACGATGATGAAGAGGAGGAACCAAAAACGCGCCCTCGAACCGACATGATCGTCACTGGCTGGAGGAACTGGGCGTTTCGATTCCCTGGGTCCGGATACTCGTACCCGCGGATCGTCTTCGCGGTTCCGGAAGACCCGAGAAAGTCTCCCTGAGACCTCCTCGCCGGATTTCGGATACGGCTGCGCCTGTTGCGGACGAGGGATGCCATTTGAGGGAACAGTCTGCTCGAGCGCATGTCGTCGGAGTGCTTCCCCTCGTGTCTCCATGGGACGAAGCGGGGCCTGCTCCCGTCGATCGGGTATGAGCGGCGCTGCGGAATTGAGCGATGGCAGATGCTTCGGAGTATTGTCACGTATCCGAAGCTTCATTTCCCCGGTCGGAGCTGAAACGGGAATCTCCTCCCGGTGTCCTTCGGACGGAGCAGGAGCTATCCCGGCCGATGTCCCGGTACCTGCTCCGAAAAAATCGTCGGAACCGATCGCGATCCGATGACTCGGAACAGTCGTTTCCTGTGCGGGCATATGCTGACCCGGCACGACGCTCGGTTGTCGCTCCGGCACGCGGGTCTCTTCGGAGTAGGCTCGCGTCGTGATACCGGCTTTCTCGGCGAGCATCCGCCCCTCGTTGTCCTGTGTGACTATGACGACCGCCTTCCCGAGCTTCTCCGCCTCTCTCGAGAGGATGCGGAGATTGACGACACTCTGAAGAATGAGCGCCCGTTTCGGTACCACGAAGACGTTCTCAAGAAGCGCGGAGGAGCGAAGTCTCCCGACCAGGGAAAGTATCTCCTCATCCTGCGTGACATAGAATGTCTGTGGCATACGGTTCCGTGATTATTTTTTGTCGATCGATTCCATACTCCTCCGGAGGAGACTCGAGAGCATCTTCTCCTCGTCGAGTTCGTCGATCAGGATGAGGTTCGCAAGCCCGAGCGGCGTGATATCCTGGGGATTCGTGAGCTCGCCGGTCATATCCGCCACGCGGATGACATCCTTCGGCTGCAGATAGCTCACCTGCACCTGTTTTCCGAACGGAAGCCCGCCTGACCAGGATTCGAGCATGAGCGAAGCCTTGATACCGGGAAGCGCCGAACCTCCGCCACAGAGAAAGATGCGATGCGGGAGAAGATCCGTTTCGGCGAATTCGAGCAGCGACAATTCGACGCCACCGAGCCACACCCGACAGTCCTCCTCGAACAGCCGGGTGATATCGGAAGTCTGTTCCGGAGGGAGCTTTCCGAGGGAATAGCCGATTTTCATCTTTTCCGCCGACTCGAATCCGATTCCGGCGACCTGTGCGAGCCGTTTCGTGAACGCCCGTCCGCCGACCGCGAACATCTTCGTCCCTTCGAGCCCGCCGTTCCGGACGACGGCGATATCGCTCGTTCCGCCGCCGACATCGATGAATACGGCTGAAAAATCGATCATATCCTCCACCTCTATGGCGCGGGCGACGGCATAGGGCTCGGCGGCAACCGAAAGGAGATCGAGTCCGAGATCCTTCGCGATAGTCTCGAGCGCGCCGAGATGAACCATCGGCGCGTAGGCATTGAAGACGCTCATGGAGACATCGCCTCCCTGGAAGTTGAGCGGATTCGTCACACGGTACCCGTCGATACGGACATCGACCAACGCGGCGTTTATCAGCTTGACCTCGATATCATCCTGTCCGGTCTCCCAGGCGAGCTGGCGCTTGATGCGCTCGAACGCCTTTTCCTGGACCTTTTCGATGATCATCCGGAGCTCCTGCATGCCGATGCGGATCGTCGGGTTCACCCGGTCGTAATGGACAGTCGTCGTCGTTCCCTTCACAAGTTCCCCCGCGACACCGATGATGCTCTTTTTCACGTCTTTCACTCCGGCGCGTTTTTTCGCGAGCGCGATGGCCTCGCGAGAAGAAAGCACGACCCCGGAGATATCGGAAACCGCGCCGCTCTGCATATTCCCCTGTTTCTGTTGGACCTTTCCGACTCCGATGACCTCGGCCCGTTTTTCGTCACGGTTGATACGGAAAACAAGCGCTTTCACGACTTCGGTACCGATGTCGAGCGCAAGATAAACGTCACTTTTCCCCCCGAAGGGCAGCCAACTCATACGGAAATCATTTTGTTTTCCTCAGTATAGCATTTTCTCCGATCAAGAGAAACGTTTCATTCGTCAGATTTTTTCCGGCTTCAGTTCAGCCATCCGTGATTCGATCTCACCGACGGAGAGGAGCCCTCCGTTCGCGCCGTATTCCGTCACCACGCTGCCGCTCTCCGCGATACCGTAGCGGAGCATATCCGGGAGCGACTTTCCGAGGAAAAATCCGGCGAAGAACGCCGCGCTGAAGGCGTCTCCGGCTCCGGTCGCATCCACCACACGCTCGACATGTCCGATGGGACAATGCCAGATCTCCTTCCTATCCGATCCCCAGGCACCGCGGGCGCCGTCGGTCATGCCGATGATCTTCGCACCCGCCTTATGGAGTGAAGAGAGAAGGAATTTCTCGTCGTTGAGCTCATCCGAAGATGCGTCCGCTTCCGATTTCATGACAAGCTCGAGCGCTTCATCCTTGTTGAGAACGAGAATCTCGGCTCTCGAAGCCGCTTCGAGCACCAGTCCCGCGTCATCGCGGAGATTATGCTGTCCCGGATTGAGCGCGAGTTTCATTCCGCTTGTCCCGACCGATCCGAGTATCCTGCGGAGATTCGTCTTCCAGTCACCGTTGAGCGCGGATACGAAAAGCCACTCGGCTCCGGAGAGCTTTTCCGGAACAACGTCGAGCTTCTCGTTCGCGTCACGGTTGTGGAAGATCGTCCGCTCCCCGTTCTGTGTGAGCACGATGATTGCGGACAAATCACTTCTTGAGCTGGAATCCACCGTCAGAAGATCCGTCGAAACGTGCGCCGCCTTCAATTCGGAAAGTATCCATCTTCCGATCTCATCCCCGCCGATATTGCCGTATACCGCAGAGTCGATATCGAGTTTCGCGAGCGCCTGCGCGACGTTGGCGGCGACACCGCCGACCGCCTCATAGCGGTCATCGACCCGGTATTTCCCGCCGAGTTCGAAGGCGACCTTGCGCTGCGCGGTCAGATCCTCCGGCGTCTCCAGCACGATCCCCTCTCCGGTCGGAAAGAAGATGTCCTTCGATGTGGAGCCGATGCAGATGACTTTCGGTTGTTTCCGAAAAAACATACTATGGAAATACAAAATGAAAATCTCAAAATGGAAAATTGTCGAGTCCGCCTCAAGCGGACGCTTTAATTTTTATCTTTGATCTTTACATCTTCATATATTCGAAGCATCCGGTTGTATTTCGCGAGTCGTTCACCGCGGGAGAGCGAACCCGTCTTGATGAACCCGGCGGACGCGCCGATGGCGAGATCCGCGATGAAGTCATCGCATGTCTCGCCGGAACGATGCGAGACGACCGTGTCATATCCGTTCTCGCGTGCAAGTTTCATGCAATCGAGCGTTTCGGTGAGCGTTCCGATCTGGTTCGTCTTTATGAGGACGGCATTGCATGAATTCTCCTCGATGGCACGGGCGAGCTTCTTCGGATTCGTCACGAGAAGATCATCGCCGATAAGCATCACCTTGCGACCCCAGGCGGCGGTTTCCTTTTCGAGCTTCTCCTTCATCTGCGCCCATCCGGACCAATCCTCCTCATGGAGTCCGTCTTCGATGGAGACGACCGCATACTTCTCCATCCAGTCGCGATAGACGTTTATGATGCTCTCGCGGGAAAGCATCGCGTTTTCCGGCTGGAGATAGTACTGGTCTTCCTTCTCGTCATAAAAAGAGCTCGCAGCGACATCGAACCCGATGAAGACATCCTTCCCAGGAACGTATCCTGCCGCGGTTATGGCTTCGTGAAGGGTTTCAAGCGCGCGGGCATGGCTTTCCATGTGCGGAGCGAATCCACCTTCGTCGCCGACTCCGACCGAGAGCTTCGCTTTCTCGAGAATCCCCTTGAGCGCGTGGAAGATTTCGCTTCCGGCACGAAGTTGATCCGGATATGCGGAGATACCGGATGGCACAAGCTTGAATTCCTGCGCGGAAAGGCCCGAATCGCTGTGCTTGCCCCCGTTTATCACGTTGAACATCGGCACCGGAAACCCTTCGCTCGCTTCCGGAAGACCGGCGAGCGATCGGATATACCGGTAGAGCGGAGTTTTCCGACTGATCGCCTCCGCACGTGCCGCGGCGAGCGAAATACCGAGAATAGCGTTCGCTCCGAGGCGCCCCTTGTTCTCCGTCCCGTCGAGCGCGATCATCTTTTCGTCGAGCCCGCGCTGATCCGCGGCATCCATCCCGAGCACCGCTTCGCGAAGTTCACCGTTCACGTTGCTGACCGCCTGAAGCACGCCCTTGCCGCCGAATCGCTTCGGATCCTTGTCACGCAGCTCGACCGCTTCGAATTTCCCGGTCGACGCACCGGACGGCACTCCTGCGACCGCGACCGTCCCGTCTTCGAGTTCGATTTCGACTTCCACGGTCGGATTCCCGCGGGAATCAAGTATTTCTCTTCCTTCGACACGTACGATCTTCATATGTTTCTCCTTAGACTGATTACCGGTATCGGCAAGATGGATTATGCTGTCTGCTGGGACGAGTCTTCGAGCGCGGCAAGCCCGGGAAGCTTGTCTCCCGAGAGATACTCGAGCATCGCGCCGCCTCCGGTCGAGACGAAACCGATCTTATGCATGAGGTCGGCCTTTTCGATGATGACAAGCGATTCGCCGCCGCCGATGACCACGTTCGCTTTCGATCCGAGCATCGCATGAAGGATCGCGTTCGTTCCGGAATCATACGGCTTCTCCTCGAATTTCCCCATCGGACCGTTCCAGACGATGGTCTTCGCTCTCCCGATGACCTCGATGAACATCGCGGTCGTCATCGGGCCGATATCAAGTCGCGCATCCCCGCCCTGAAAATCCTTCGGGAGAAGCACCTTGTCCGAAAATTCGATCTTCTCGTCGATCGCCTCGTTCGCGATCTTACCACCGACGAGCACGGCATCGTAGATACGCTCGAATTCCCGGATAAGCGGAAGCTTCGTCTCGATCTTGGCACCGCCGATGACCGCGACAGCCGGTCGCTCGGGATGCGTACGCACCTCGCCAAGCTTCTCCACCTCCTCGGACAGGCGGAGTCCGGCATAGGACGGAAGGATGCCTGCGATCGCCGAAACGGATGCCTGCGCACGGTGGCAGACGCTGAACGCCTCGTTCACGTAGATATCGAAGGGCGCGGCGAGTCTTTCCGCGAAGTCCTTATCATCGATTTCCTCTCCGGGATAGAACCGGACATTCTCGAGCAGCAGTACCTCGCCCTCGGGAAGCGAATCGAGCGCAGCGATCACCCCTTCACCGACGCAATCCTCATGGAAACGGACCTTGAGCCCTAACGCCCGTTCCGCATCGTCTACGACCGGCAGAAGGGAGAATTTGTCGTCATGCTTCCCCTCCGGTCGGCCGAAATGGGTGAGCAGAGCGACTTTCGCTCCGGGGAACGAAAGGATATGCGAAAGCGTCTTCTTCGGAGCCTCGAGCTTGAACTGCTCCTGCACATCCTGTTTCTTGTTGAGCTCGACGTTGAAATCGACCCGCAGCAAAACCCGTTTCCCGGTGAAATCGACCGACTCCACACCCCGTATGCCTGGCATAATTCCGTATTTATGAAATGAATCTCCGCTTCCAGTATACCACCTATTTCCCCATCCCGATGATGCCGACGATCACGCCGAGAAGCGCGGTGATCGACGTGAAAATCCACGCGCGCATGACGACTTTCGGCTCGGGCCACCCTTTCGCCTCGAAGTGGTGATGCAGGGGTGCCGCGAGGAATACCTTCCGATGGAAGAACCGCTTGGAAAAAAGCTGGATCGCCGCGCTTCCCGATTCGAGAAGATAGATGAAGACGATGAGAAACAGGATAAGCGCGGAATCCGTAAGCATCGCGACCACGCCAAGCGTCGTCCCGAGCGCCATCGCCCCGGTATCCCCCATGAAGAAGCGCGCCGGATAGACATTGAACCAGAGGAAGGCGAGGAGCGCGCCGGATACCGCCGCGCAGAATGCGGCGAGATCCATCCGGTTCTGGAAAAACGCGATGAGCGCGAAGGAGCCGAATGCCATGAGGAGCACGCCGCCGTTGAGCCCGTCGAGTCCATCGGTCTCGTTCGATGATATCGCCGAAAAGATGATGACGAAAATGAAGAGCGGGATATACCACCATCCGATCGTGAAATCACCGAGTGCCGGAACGTGGATCTCGTTCCAGCCGAGCTTCGTATAAAACCACCAGACACCGACGGAAGAGATCGTTATGAGCCACCAGAACCGTTTGGCGAACCGCATACCACCACCTTTGTTCGTTCCGCACCCGCGGACACTCATCCAGTCGTCGAAAAGCCCGAGCACGCCGGCCGTGACGAGCACGAACAGCGGAAGCCAGGTCTGTGATCGTCGGAGAAAATCGAGCCGCGCCAGAAAGTTGGTATCGGTCCACTGCGCCAGAACCGGAAAAACGTACTCCGACGCGAACGCGAGGATGAGGACCGTCGCCCAGACGATGACCCCGCCCATGGTAGGCGTTCCCGCCTTCCCGGCGTGCAATTTCGAGACGAACGTCAATTTTTCGCCGTTGACGTCGTTTGATTTTATCTTGATTCCGATCTTGTATTTGAACAGAATATGCGTCCACAAAGGAGTGAGCGCGAAGGCGAGCAAAAACGCCAAAAGTCCCGTCGAGAGAACTTTGAGCGTATTCATCACTACCGGAATATTCTGTATCTGCGCCACCTCCATGACCGGTACCACCTCGTTCATACGTCTGTTCCAAATGATTGATTGCCGAAGACGATTCCCTTAGCTAGCGCCATTCGAACGCATTGAACCCCCATGAAAACATATCCTGGATACTTCGCCACCGGTACGCGTCGTCGAGCACCACCGCGATCAGCCGATGTTTGCGCTCGACCGGGTCACCGGCGACCGCAAGGAGCGAGTATCCGGCACGCGGCGTGAACCCCGTCTTCGTTCCGACCAAGGTCGGATACTGCCCAAGAAGCTCGTTCGTATTGAAAATCTCATGCACGTACTTCCCATCCGCGGAAACGATATTCGTCTTCTCGAGAAGCATGATCTTCCAAAGGATATCGTACTTGAGCGCGGCGGCCGCGATCTTCGCGATATCCCGCGCGGAAGAATAGCACTCCTCCTCATGGCCGTCGAGTTCGAGTCCGGAGGGGGTGCAGAAATGCGAATTCGTGAGGCCGAGCTCCTTCGCCCGGGCATTCATCTTTTCCGCGAACTTCTCCTGGCTTCCGGAGACGTGTTTCGAAAGCGCGATCGCCGAATCGTTCGCGCTGTTCATGAGCGCGGCCTTGAGAAGCTCCTGCACGGCGATCTTTTCGCCTATATGGAGCCGTTCACCGATGCAGTATCCGCTCCGCGGGCAGCCGACCTTCGTTCCCTCGGCATACACCGTCTCCTCATCGATCGTCACGAGTTCTCCGAGATTCTCCGTCTCCTCGACGACGATCATGGCGGTGAAAAGCTTGGTGATGGACGCGATGGATCGATGCGCATCGGCATCCTTCTCATAGAGCGGTATCTCCGTCGCGGCGTCGAGCAGTATCGCCGCATGCGCGGTCGGAACGGCGAACCCCGTCGCGTCCGCCAACCGTATCGGACGGAATTCGGAAGCGATCGACCGTTGCTCCTCGATGACCGGACGGTCGATTCCGACCGAGACTCCGGCGACCCGCTCAGGGAAACGTTCATCCGGACCGGAAAAGAGCGAGAGTCCGGCAAAGACGGTATTCCCACCGAGCAGGATGGCCGCACCGACTCCGAGCAGACCGAACACGATCATGCCGGCAAAGGAAAAAAGGAGGGCGATCTTGTGCATATGGTGGCGATTCGTTTCGGTTTTCGTATTACATCGTTTCTTCGGGCAGGGCTTCCGGGAGATCCGAGATCAGGGATTCATGGGACAGATCGGCATACCCCGGAAGCTCCGCAAGCGTGCCGATGCCGAGCAGTTCGAGCAACCGGAACGACGGAGCGTATTCATATTCACGGTTGTCGAGCGGATTCGGGTGCCGGTCAACGAGACCGCGAAGGAGCAGGCTCCGGAGCGCGAAGGAGCAGTTCACGCCGCGTATGGCGTCGATCTTCGCGCGTGTCACCGGACCGCGATACGCGACTATGGCGAGCACTTCGAGCGTCGCCTTGCCGAGACTCTCCTCGCGATCGGCCGTTATGAGTCGCTCCACCGGTTCGGCATTTTCCGCTCGGGTCGCGATTTCGACACCCTTCCCCTTCCGGATCAGCGTGAGACCGGAGTATGGATCGCGATACCGCTCCGCAAGGACTTCGAGAGCATCCTCGATATCACGCTCCGGGACATCGAGAATCTTCACGATGCGGGCAACGGAAATCGGTTCACCGTGAGTGAAGAGGAGCGATTCTATGGATGAGACCGTTTTTGATTCCGTTTTCGGCATAAGTACCGGAAAATCACATTACATAATTCTCAGAACGTCGGGATGGGATCCGTCTCCGATGATACCAGGATGCGGATATCGCCGAACGCATCCCCCTGATCGACGACGACGTAGCGCTGCTTCACGAGCTCGAGTATCGCGAGGAACGAGACGATCACCTCCATACGGTTCGTCGCGGACGAGGCCAGTTCCCGGAAACTGTGTTCCGCGCGACTCCGGAGCGAGACCTGGAGCGATGCGATCCGCT
>CAYRYX010000002.1:24285-26688 GCA_964428755.1 uncultured Bdellovibrionales bacterium
TCATGATCTCCTCGATCGTCTCCTCGATGATCTCCTCGGGCGTCGGTATCTCTCCGAGCACGTACTCGAAATGCTTCCGGAGTGATTCTGGGTCGATGCCTTTCGGCGGCACGAACACCTCCATCGCCCGGAGAAACTTCTCCCGCGGGAAAGACCGTCGTTCCGGACGGAACATCCTCCCCAGTCTTTCCGCAGCCTCGCGGAACCGTCGGTATTCGATGAGCCGTATCTCGAGATCCTCCATCGCCGCCTCTTCCTCGTCGGTGAATTCGAGCACCGGCAGGAGCATCTTGGACTTGATGAGGATGAGCCGTGCGGCGATCACAAGGAAACTCGAGAGGTTCTCGAGCGAAATCGCATCCTTGTCGGCCGAGAGCCGTTCCAGGTACTGATCCGCGACGGAACCGAGGCTCACTTTCGTGATATCGAGCTTCCGATCCTCGATGAGCGAAAGCAGGAGCTCGAGCGGGCCTTCGAACTGGGCGAGTTTTATGTGACAGGGCATAACGAAGAAACAAAGGAAGTCTTCCTTTCCCCTCCAAAATAGCACATTTCAGACGGAAACTCCACCATTCTCCCGCTCACCGGGGGTATCTTCGAGTGAAAGCGCGGGAACGATGGCGAACGCGAGCACGAAAGCCGCGAGGAAAAAGATCGACTGAAGCGGAAAGACCGAAAGAAACGGTATGGCGACCAGTGCGGCGATGACATTCGCCGCCGGACGGGTAGTCCTGAAAAAGGCGATGAGGTCGTCGTCGTCACCGTCGATCTGCTTGTAAAAATAAGCGTCACGAAGCACCTCTATCCCTGCCGCACCGACACGCGTGAGAAAAAGGATACCGCCGAGAAGCACGAGGCTCACGGAAGAGGATACCCCGAGCAGGAAGACGCTCACCGAAGCGATGGCAAGACTCACGATGAGGAATTCCTTCTCGCCGAAACGCTTATCCGCAAGGACGCCGAGCGGGTACTGAAGCAGTACGAACGGAAGGAGCATGACCGTGAAGAGCAGTCCGATATCCTCCCATGAAACCCCGATCGAGCGGAGATAGATCGGCGAATAAATGATCATCATCACGTAAAAGAACTCGAGCGCGAAGGATATCCCGTAGATGCGGAGCAGATTCTTGTCCCGGAACATCTTCCGGAGGGCGTCGCTCGCATCCATCCTGGCCGATGAATACGCCCGCCCGTTCCGAAGGAAGAGAATCGCCGCCGCGAAAAGCACCGCGTATCCGAGGGTGATTCCGAAGAATACTCCGCCGAATCCGTACGATTCGACGACATGCGTCGAAAGGAACGGAGCGAGCAGGAAACCGGTATTCGTGATCGTCAGGTGCAGTCCGCGAACCCGTCCCGTCGCCGCATCCGAGGAATGCTCCTCAAGGATCACGTCGAGCACCACCCAGGCGGCACTGGAGACGATAAGAAGCAGCACGATGCAGATCGCCCCGAGCCATCCGACCGGAAGCGACGAGACCATCACCCCGAGCACGACCGCAGCGAGAATGAACAAGAAGAACGTGCGGATACTCCCGCCGACCCTTCGGATGATCCCATGGAGCCCCCAAAGCATCAGGAAGACGATCAGGAACGCCCCGAGGTAAAAACCGCCGACATTATCCGACCCGATGACCTCGGAAAAATACGACGAGAGAATATAGACGAAGAAGGCGTCCGTGAACCCGAAGATGAAGGAGAGGAGACTGATGAATCTCACCTTTCGCTCATCAAGCTGCTCCCGATGGCAACGAGCCTCCGTTTCCGAAAGAATCATATTTTTATTACCAAACGAAGTGAGTGAAATGAAAGTTTACTTTCGTTTCCGAGCGCAGTGCCGGTAAAATCGGGCTAATTTCCCGCAGCTTGCTGCGGTGAGGTTCGAGCGCGAGTAAGCTCTGCGCTCGAACACCCGTTATTTCAGACATCCCGGTTTATATCCTCTTGCTGCGGCATCATCCGCGGATACGAAACAGACGACGTTCTCCGGTTTGATCCGCTTCGCCGAAGCACAGGTCGGCAGGTGGTAGAGCGTCGAGTTGCGACTCCCGACGAACGCGCAATCCCTCTTCCCCACCGTTCCGACCGCAACCGTTCCCGAGTCTTCCACGGCCGACACGTCCGATACTCCAGCGACCCGTCCCGGATTCGACGCGACAACGGCCGGTTTTTCGATCACGAGCGGCAAGGCGACTGACGAGCCTCCCGCAAGGAACCCCGCCTGAAACGAAAGCGCCCCGACCAGGACCAGCACCGAAAAGACAGCCAACCTTTCCCGTTCCCTCCGAAAAAAATCGAAATACCTCGAAAAAAGGCTTCTCATAGCAAGCAGGTTGACATGCGCTCGGTTTTGTTCTACTCTAGTATATACTTATTCCGGATTAAAGAGAATACTATGGCGCA
>CAYRYX010000003.1:0-13336 GCA_964428755.1 uncultured Bdellovibrionales bacterium
CGGCGGTCGGCGGCGACGACGTACTCAGCGGCCTCGGCGGGACGGATGTCTTTTTTCTCCCGAACATCAACTTCTGCGCCGTTTCGGAAGGGACGAAACTCTTCGTGACCGCGCACGATCTTTCCTTCGAGGCGTATCCGGAAACGTTCTCCTCCAAACAGCGCATCTGGCACTATCTCGTGAATCCGAAGCGGCTCTTCCGCCGAGCGGACCGGATTTTTTCGGTGTCGCGTTCGACCAAGGACGACCTCGAGACCCGCTACGGTATCCGCCCATCGAAGATCGAGGTGATTCCGAGCGGTATCGACACCCGGTTCCATGAGTACGATCGGAACGATCCGAAGCTCGTCGCGGTGAAGGAAAAATACGCGCTTCCGTACCGGTTCATCCTCTATCTCGGCGCCTTCGAACCGCGCAAAAATATCGTTTCGGTCGTCCGTGCCTTTTCTGCGCTCAGGAAAGCCCGGCATCCGGAACTCGAGAAGCTTTCGCTCGTACTCGCCGGCGTGTCGGGATGGAAGGAAGATGAGATCCGTGAGGAGATCGAGCACTCGCCCTTCCGCGGGAATATCATTCTTCCAGGGTTCGTCGAGGACGAGGACAAGCCCGCGCTTTATAATCTTGCGTCGCTCTTCGCGTATCCATCCTTCTACGAGGGGTTCGGATTCCCGCCGCTCGAGGCGCTTGCTTGTGGTGTGCCCGTGGTGACGTCGAATTCGTCGTCGCTTCCGGAAATCGTCGGCGATGCCGGCGTACTCGTCGATCCACATCGTCCGGATGAGCTATTCCGCGCATTCGAGGAAGTGCTGCTCGACAAGAAGCTCCGCGCGACGCTCCATGAGAAGGGTCTTGCCCGCGCGAAAGGATTTCTCTGGGGCGAAACCGCCCGCCGCACTCTCGCCGAATTCGAGAAGGAACTCTCCTGATTTCTCCGAGGAAAGTATCGGAAAGATGAATTGCTCAATTCCTTCTCTATTGGTCATTTTGTCTTCATGACAATTTTATACCGTTTTTTCGCTTTGCACACGAGAGGGTTAGGAGGAAAATGATTACGTAACTTGTTACGCATATTGGGAAAAAGCGATTAGGAGGTTGGTCGTCGATTTACTGTGAATTTTTTTGTGAAATATGATTGGATTGAAAAAGCTTGCATTCAGGAATCGATATATGGTGAGATACGCGCTCATTATCCTTTCGGTCATTGCCGCTGCTCTGATAGCCTTACTCATTTTTTCTTTCGCATTCTTTTATCTTGATGGTCGTTCGGCTCAGAAAGAGGTTTCAGATCTCCCGCCGTATTACCAACAGTTGGTTGGAGCTCAATGCGCCCGGGTGTTCCCTGCGGAAACCGAGGCCGATCGCCAGGAATGTTGCATGTCATCTATCCGACAAATGGTGATGGAGGATGCTAGGCTTGCTCCGCTCGCGTTTACTGACAATCCGACGCGAGGGTGTCCGAAGGGTTTTTACAATCGGATGCAGTGCGATGGATCCATGGTGTGGTGCGATTCCGAAGGCGGCGCTTCACTTATTAGCAATCACGATGGGAAGGTGGTCGAAGACAAAGACGGCAGTCGACATATCGAAGTTGAGCAGCGATATGTCGAGGTGATAGGGAATCTTTCTCTTTTGGCGCACCAGTCTTCTTACGCTACGTATATCCGTATCAATAAGGAGACTGAACATCATATGACCGGACGGGTCTTTTTCAAGGACAATCAGTCAAAGAGCGGAGTTTTTTATGCGACTGACAGATTCCGTACCGGTGAAGATGGAGCTGGTTCGTCGGAATCGGAGTGGATTGTTGTGCAGAATGACCTAAAAAATGCCTTGCGCTGTGAGACAGCCGACAAATATGGTTTCCCGGAAGACATGCGAGTTGGTTGCGTAGAGTGACTTGGTAGGTGGTGCCTTCGTTGAAAAAGACCAATAATATTTTGACAAAATGCGTGAAAAATACTTGTATAAGGCTACCCGTCGGATTATTATCCCGGGTAGTTTTGTGAAGGTTTTGTTTCCCCAGGATGTGTGTATCGTAAAGTGTAATCAGTCTTGAAGCAAATATGAATCAGAAAAAAATAGTCGCCGGCATTCTCATTGTTCTCATTCTTGCTGTAATGCTGGTTTTAGTATGGCAGAAAAAAGAAGAGCAAGCAGTGAAACAGAATCACCTTCCTCAGGTAACAGAATGGCCATCGACTTCGGTGCAAACTTTGTCTCCGGTGGAAAAATGGAATATTGAGCGCGAAAAATGGGTGACGCAGATGTCTAACGCGGATTTGGTTTGGTATGAAATTCCAGAATTAAAAATCCGTTTCAAGACCACAAAGGAAAACGTGGGGGATTTCGCATACAAATACGAATCGACCACGCTGGGCTTCGAATCTGGAGCAGATGCTTTCGACGGGGTTTATATTCATAGTAAATCGCTACAAAGTAGCACAAGCTGCCCAGAAATACTCGGTTCAATAAAAAGATTTCGTGGGGATCCGGGCGACTATTCTCGCGGAGCTCTGTTGGGAAATGTCAATCAAGAAGTCGCATTGGGGGATATGCGATTCTTTGATGAATATTTTATTGACGGAGATTTCAGTTACGAAATCGAGGTTCCAAACAATTGTTTTGCTGGAACCGATTATTATTCCGTCTGGGAAGAGAAATCAAAGGAGCTCATGTATTCATTTAGAACGACGGTTGAATCTACATATGAGATACCGGAATACGGGATGAAGATAGGGATTGCTCCATGGCAATTTCATAGGATAAGTACTTATGATTCCATGCGTGCCGAACTAAAGAAACAGGGTCAATCATTGGTATGGTATGAAATACCTGAATTGAAAATCAAATTTCTTGTCACTCCGGATACGAAAAATGATTTGAGATATAAACTCAGAGCGATGCCTGCTGATGACAGTGGAGGCGCCAGCGATGTATCTTTTTACTATCAGTCTGTTGCGGATATTACTGATTGTGATGTTAATGGAGAAATAACATGCAGCAATCTTTCATTGAGTAGCGTCCTTATTGAAAAGATTGGCGCCTATCAATCCAAAAATGGGCGCCCATTTTGCGGGTCGATGGAAGAAAGTCATTCAGTTGGCGCACATGAGTTTTGTGTCCGGTACCAGAATGATTTCCAGTTGACTGCTGAGCAAGAGAAAGAATATCAGAAAAAACACAAAGATATCTTTCTCGGAATTCTTCCTGAAACATTACAATCGATGTAAGTATTTCAAGTCGTAAGCTTGTCTACAGCACTCTATTCGTAAAGTGCTGTGGTGCAGGCTTGTGAGCTTGCGAATCTCAACTGTAGAACGGAGGAAGATATCATGTACTTTAACAACGCATGTAAACTGCTTATCGCGGTGGTTTTCGCTGTGACTTCGGTCATGGATGTTTACGCCTATGAATACGATTCGGTTTGTCCAATTGGACCAACTGGAACGATAGGGGGCAGTCTGTATCTTGGGGATAAATGGATCCCCTATAATCCGAAGAATCCTGGTAATAGCGAATATTGGAAGGATCATCGCGGGTTCGCCCAATGTAACTGCACGTCGTATGCGGCGGAAATGTCGAAGATCAAATGGAATGACGAACTTCGAAATGCTGAAAATTGGGATAACCGAGCCAGAGCGCTCGGATGGCCCATAAGCACGACCGTTCCCATCCCGGGCGCGGTAATCCAGTGGGATGCGGGCGATGGACCTGCTGGTAGCGTTGGACACGTCGGCTCGATTGCTGATATCGATTTCAACGGTGCTGAAATTACCGGATTGCGGTATACCGATTGGAACGCTCGTGGCGATCATAATGGTCCGGGTGACCGCTCGATCGCATCGAATCACGGAGATTACACGTCGGCTCATTTCATCTATACCGAATTTCCGGAAGCAGGTGAATATGTGAGCACTGATGGATCCACAAAATCCATCTGTCTCCATGATTACCCCAAGAAGAACTATTCCGTCTGTTGGGAGTATGCGACTGGAGGATCCGATGTCTGTGAGAATGCGCAGAGAAATTTCGTGTTTCAATCTGACTCTGAAAACGGTATCTGCTACGCTCCTCAGGCGGTTGGGATAAATCTGTGTCCTCCGAAAGAGACGTATGTCGATAGGGATTTGTCAGGTAATCCGGACGTAGTCTCCTATAGTTCTCCGACGGGCGTGTTCAGTTCGATTGGCGGGTTTGGAGGCGGCTCGGTGCCGATGTCTGGTCCTGGATTCGAAGCTCCTGCAACCGACGAAGCCATCCCGAACCTTCCCGACTTCATCGTCCGAAAGACCTGGCTCGTCACCCCGTGGGGCGATGAGACATACAAGTTCGGCATGCAGGAGTCCTTCGACACCAAAGCCCAATCCGAGAATATCGGTGACGGCAATTGTGTCAGGGGTGAAATCGACACCATCACCGGCCATTTCTATCTCTCCCGCGGGTACAAGGAAGACGTCCACAGTGGAGAAGGAGCATGGCGCAGGATCGACAGCACGACGACCCAGTGCGATAACCTGAAGCCGGGAGACACCCATACCGAGACCAAGAATACGGTCATCAGTCAGTGGATCACGGAACCGGGAATATACAACATCGTCTATTGCATCGATCATCCAGAGAACGATCATAAAAGTCGCTTGACTGAGCGGAACTATGATGATACCATCGTTCCATCGAACTTATTTTGAGCTTATGAAAAAACAACGGCTATACATTTTCGTAAGTATCGGCACTCTTCTTGCACTTATAGTAGGAGGATCGATTTTGGTATGGCAGAAAATGGTTAGTCAAAAAGGTGTTCAGCAGCAGACAGAACAAGCGAGTATCATCGATACCGGTTCAGAGACTTCCGATCGGAAGACATATCGGAATGAAGAATATGGTTTCGAGGTAAAAATACCAAGTGATTGGGAAATTGATATTCAAAGTCATAATAGCGGCATGACTCCTATCCAAGGCGCTCTATCAAAAGATCTTATCGTAAATAATAAGGTGAATTCAGTGCAATTTAGTTTTGGTCCGCATGAAACAAAAGCCGGTGGATATGTCACGGGTGTTTATCTTGAATCAAGCAGTGATCGATCTGTCGATGACGTCATTAATAATGAATTCTCTTGGGAAAATAGAGAAAGGGTTTTCATGCAGGGACAGTCGGCCGAGCTCCTTTGTTGGAAGTCGGGTTGCAAGCAAGGAGAAACAGGAATTGATAAAAGATTTATTTTTGAGAAGGACGGGATGATTTGGAACATATTTGGAGGTGTTTCTCCGGAAAAAGGATCGAAGGAAAGGGTGCAGGAGATAGAGGATTTCTTTGCTTCGTTTTCTTTTGTGACAACTGGGAATTAATTGGTTTATGTGAATAAATCCATTGACTGACATTCTCAAGATTTTTGAGATGTCTGAGACGGATTCATCAAGAATCCATTTTTTCTGTACTTTGACAACAAGGAAGGAAACACATCATGCGATTGCCTATCAGCAGGTTGTTGGCATTGGTAGCGGTATTGCTGTTTTGGTCAGGATTTGCCGCAGGATCTTCTCAAAGATCGCCGAGTGACTATTTCCGTTCTCCGGTTGGGTTCGGAATAAGTCAAGGTTACTCCTGGCTCGAGCCTACTGGCGATGAATATGGATGTTCCAGCGGGACAGTATATCATCCTGGCGCCGATATTAACAAAATCGGAGCCGGTGGTGACGGAGACAAGGGAGAATCCTTGTATGCCATCGCAGACGGTGAAGTGGTGTATGCGGACGATTCCCATTGGGCAAGTCTTATCATCAGATTCTCGTTTGCCGGCAGGGACTACTACGCCGTGTATGGCCATGCCGAGATAGATTCAGGTTCCTCGGATGTCGTCTCATACGAGCTCGCAACGGGAAAGAACTTTGCCAGATTCGAATCTCCTTATGTGGGTATGCGTGTCACGCGCGGGCAGATAGTCGGTCTTCTCTGGGACCATGCCACGGCAGCGGCGCATCTTCATTTTGAAATCCGATCATCGGATCATCCGAATCCGTCAAACGGCACTGATTTCTGCGGCTTTTACGGAGGAAAAACCACAGCCGAGATGAAGTCGATGAACCGAGATCCGTTGGCATTCATAGTGTCTGAGGGGTATGTCGATGGAACCTGCAAGATGCTCGATCCGCAGTGGTTAGCGGGAGTATTCTGTTGGACAAGCGATCCTGTCGGAAGTCAGGTTTCCTGCAATGATGGCGGTTACCATCTCCATTACACGATGTACGAGAATCGGTCGATGGCTGTCGAGGGAATGTTCAGTGATTCCGCGAAACAATCCTACTGCTCGCATATCCAAAATGATGCGGTAAGCATTACGACTTATCTTGGAGGCGCAAGCACGATTCTTGGCGGCGATTCTGGCGGTTGGCCTGGCCCGGGCATAATCATCGGGTCTGATGGCGAGCCCGTCCAAGTCCCTCCCGACTTCATCGTCCGAAAGACCTGGCTCGTCACCCCGTGGGGCGATGAGACATACAAGTTCGGCATGCAGGAGTCCTTCGACACCAAAGCCCAATCCGAGAATATCGGTGACGGCAATTGTGTCAGGGGTGAAATCGACACCATCACCGGCCATTTCTATCTCTCCCGCGGGTACAAGGAAGACGTCCACAGTGGAGAAGGAGCATGGCGCAGGATCGACAGCACGACGACCCAGTGCGATAACCTGAAGCCGGGAGACACCCATACCGAGACCAAGAATACGGTCATCAGTCAGTGGATCACGGAACCGGGAATATACAACATCGTCTATTGCATCGATCATCCGCAAGACGACCACAACAACGGAGGTGATCATCAGGAAAAACACGAAAGCAACAACTGCAGTACCGAGGCGGTCTTCGAAGTGACGGCCAATCCGACCGAGAACCAAGATCCGCGTTTCGTCGATTTCGTGACGAGTAGCTTCTGGTTCCAGCAGGCTCCGTATTATGCGGGCGACCCGGCTCGGTTCGGAGCGACCATATCCAATCGGGGCAATGTCGGTTCTCCGGCAGGTATCCGCTCAAGCTACGCCGTCCAGTGTCCCGGAACCAGCCTCATCCAGTTGGCTGATGACGGAACCGAGGCAAGCGCGCTTTCTTCGGGTGCCTCCGCATTCGAGGAAAACATCGGGACGGTCACCATGCCTAATGTTGCCGGTACCTGCACGGCTACCTTCTGTGCCGACTACCAGGGAGCGGTAACTGAATCGGACGAAGGCAACAACTGTACGAGTCTCTCGTTCACGCTTCAGCCGAGACCGGCACCGAAACTCGTCATCACGAAATTCCGGGACGAGTCCGGCTGCTGCACCACGAACACGGGAAGTCGTATCAAGCCCGATATTTGGGTGAGAAACGATGGACCGGTTTCTCCCGGAGCGGATGTCAGGGTGATTTATCACATCAGCAGTCCCGTGGCAACCGGAGGAGGTTGGTGGCATATCGGGTATGGCTCCATCCGTCCCAGTGAACTGCCACCCTCAGGTACCGATGAGGACTACATGGATGGAAGTTGGTCGATTCCGAAGAACAGTGCCTGGAAGAATCAGTGGCACACGGTTCGCGGATGCCTCAAGACTGATGGCAGTACCCCGGTCGGTGACCCGAGTACCGAGGTCTGTTCGTACTACACGCGGTTTTCGAAGAAGTGAGGCATGGCAAGTGCCGCTGGGGAGGATGCTCCCTGGCGGATTTTTTTATGTTATACTGAGCTTGTCATTCCGGTAATCAATAAGAAAAAGATCATGCTGTTTGCAAAAAATGTCGGGGGAGCGGATCGGATCATCCGTATCGTGCTCGGGATTGTGATTATCGGTGTCGGTGTCTTTTACGAGTCGCTCTGGGGCGTGCTCGGAGTGGTGGTGCTCGGAACGGGCGTCTTCAGTCGATGCGGACTCTATACACTTATCGGTGTTTCCACCTGCAAGGTGGAACCTGTTTCCGGAAAGGGGAGTGTCGACGTGCCATCGCAAGAGTAGGCGTTTTCCGGGTATACTTCCAGGGGAGCATGGCCGGCGGACTCCCAGTTCGTAGGTGATTTTTCTTAGTTTTCCTGTTACACTGGGGACGAAGCCTGATTTTCTCATTGTCGTCGTTTATGGATACGAAATCGAAAATTCTCCTCGCGGTGCTCTCGTTGCTTATCGTCGGATCCGTCGGGACCGCCTACTATCGCTACATGGTCGTTCGGGACTATGCCGTCGAAATGCAGACGGATTGCGACCCGATGTCGGAAACCTGTTTCATCTACGTGTGCGATCCGGAAGTCGAGGAATGCAGCGGGAATCCGGAGGAAGATACATGGTACTACAAGATGTTCCGTCGGAATGCCGCCAATATCCCTATCTGCGATCCGTCGGAAGAAGGTTGTGAGGCGTATGTCTGTGCCGAAGGGGAGCGGGACTGCGAGGAAATCCTTTGCGATGAGACGACCCTTGCCGAATTCGACGCGGGTGATGCCTGCAGCGATCCGGAAGTGTACAGTCTCGAGCATCCTGAAGACAGTGAGGAAATGGAAGAGGGAGCGGGGGAAACAGAGGAAGCAGCCGATCCGATTTCGGAAACGGAAGGTGTTGCTGAAGAATCTATCGGACAACCGGAAACAGTGTTCGATCAACTACCGGAGTAGTTTTTTTGTTTGAGTGTTTCGATCTTGCTATTTTATTTTCACTATGGTTGATTCATATTTTTGGTTCATACTCGCTTTTGTTGCGCCAATTTTATGGGCAATCGCTTCCGTTATCGATACTTATTTCGTTCACGGTATCTATGAGGATGAATACGACGGGACAATAATTTCTGGCTTGTTTCAAGCGGTGCCATGGATTTTTGTCCCGTTCGGCGTTATAAATTTCTCGTTTCCAGGTCTCGAAGTGGCGCTGTGGGCGTTTGGCGCCGGAGCGTTTCTTCTCTTAGCGTATGCTTTCTATTTCAAAACCCTTTTTACCTTCAATGATTCTGCTCTGGTACAGATACTTTGGGGCGTGAGCGTTCCCATGACGCCATTTCTTGCGTGGTTAATCGTGGGCGAGATACTGCTTCCGATCCACTATATCGGCATCGCCCTTGCTTTCATAGGAGTGTCGATATTCAGTCTTGATGGGAAAACGGCGGATGGGAAGTTTCTGAGAATAGCATCCCTGATGTTTTTTGGGGCGTTGTTTTTCTCGCTTAATTGGGTGCTGGGAAGAAAGGCGTACCAACTTTCCGATGATTTTTGGAGCATTTATCTCATGTACTGTCTCGGATCTGCAAGCTTATCCCTTCTCTTGTTAGCACATCTTCGCGGTGCAAGAAAAAAGGTTCTTCAGGTATTTCGATTGAGCCGAAAATATTTCATAGTTTTCTTCGCTTCAGAGAGTCTGGCCGTAGCCGCATCCGTTACCTCGCAAAAGGCCGTCAGTATCGCGCCAGCGGTTTCTTTTATTGCTCTTATTGAAAGTTTGACGCCGTTGTTTGTGATCGGAATCAGTTTCGCACTGCTTATATTTGCAAAACGGCTCGATTGGGGAAAGATTGCTTCGGCATACGAGAACCAACTCTCGCATCCGATGTTGAAGCTGGTGGCTATCGCACTCATTTCCATTGGAATTTATATCATCAGCTGAATCTGCTTATTTCGTGAAGTCGTTTGTAATCAGTGTTCTATTGCTAAATATAGTTTTTCGTGTTATAATGGCGAGGTGAGTTTTAATTGAATTGAAGGATTTTTTCTATGTCTGATATGAAGCTGGCTCATTTTGGTGAGCATCTAATGCTCGACGGATATGGTGGCTCGTACGAGAAGCTAAACGATCGTGAGCTTGTTTTTCACTGCCTTCGTGATTTTCCGGAGAAACTTGGTATGCATAAGCTTGCCGAGCCAGTTGTCTATGCTGCTCCAGACAATCAACTCAGGGATCCCGGGGGCTGGAGTGGGTTCGTCATTATTGCGGAGAGTCATATAAGTATTCATACCTTCCCGAAACGCCGATTCGTCAGTATTGATGCCTATACCTGCAAGAATGGTCTTGATCCGACACTTACGGAACGATATTTTCAGGAGGCGTTCGCCCTTGAGGATATCGAAACAAATTTTATCAAAAGGGGGATGAAATATCCTTCGGAGAACCTCCATGAGTAAGGGGGTTTTCTTTTTTATTCTCTTCGGATTATGCGGGTACTTTTTGTTTCAGGGGAGCTTATTGCGGGTGATCTTCCATGGCGCCTCAAGGAGGAGGGGAATGATGTGAAGCTGTTTGTTGAGCATCCTTTACAGGTTGAGTGTCAACAAGGATTCGTCGAGCGCATTTCGGATTGGAAAAAAGAGTTGAAATGGGTCGGAAAGGATGGTCTGATCATCTTTGATGATGTCGGATACGGGAAAGAACAGGATAAGCTCCGAGAGAAGGGATATCGGGTATTTGGGGGAAGCGTGGGTGGCGATCGACTCGAACAAGATCGGGAGTATGGTCAGAAGATCCTGCGGTCTATCGGACTCGATGTCGAGCCGATATTCAATTTCCGTTCGCCGGAAAACGCCGCGGAACATGTCCGAAAAAATCCTGGGAAGTACGTCGTCAAACAGAACAATCATCAAAGTGCTCTCAATTATGTTGGCGAGCTTGAAGATGGCAATGATGTTCTTTCGGTACTTCAGAAATACGAAAAGGTTGGCATAAAAAATGTTTCGCTACAGAAAAAATTATCCGGAGTGGAGATCGGTGTCGCTCGGTATTTTAACGGAAGCGACTGGGTAGGTCCGATTGAGATAAATTTTGAGCATAAAGCGTTATTTAACGGTAACATTGGTCCGAAAACAGGAGAAATGGGAACGCTCGCGTGGTATGATGGAAATGAGAGAAATAAATTATTTCAGAAAATCCTCAAACCGCTGGAGGGGCATCTTCATGAGATAAACTTTCGAGGAGATATTGGGGTGAATAGTTTTGTTTCTGGTAATGTAATTTCCCCGATAGAATTTACTTCGAGAATCGGTTGTCCTATCGTTCATTTGCAGGGAGATCTTAATATTTCTCCGTGGGGAGAGTTTCTTGCTGCCATTGCGGATGGGGAGCGATATGATTTGCAATACAAGAAAGGATATGGGGTTGTCCTAACGCTCGCGCTTCCCCCATTTCCATATGAGAGCATATCCGAAAGATATGAATCAGAAGGACTAGAAATTTTTTTCCGTGGTGGTCTCAATGCTGAAGAGCGGAGACGCATTCATTTTGAAGGAGTGAAGATGGAAAGAATACGTGGGGAAAACCACATTTTGGTAGTCAAAAACATTGGCTACATCGCTTTTATTACTGGACTCGGCGAGAGCGTTCAAAGAGCGCAAGCAGAAGCATATCGTCTTGCGGAGAAGCTGGTTATTCCAAAAGTTTTTTACCGTACTGATATTGGCGATCGGTTCTTGAAATCCGATAATGCACAGCTGAAACTCTGGGGATGGATATAATTTGGAGAATGAATATGGTCAGTGATTTTTAGATTTTTATTTTCCATTGTGGTAAACTTTGAAAATACTCTACTAACTAAAGAATATGATAGATATAAAGGAAAAATCTATGCAGAGAGATTCCGATAAAAGCGCGATTCATAAAAGTGCAGATTTTTTGTCTCAGATACCAGAATGGGAGAAAGAGTACAAAGAATCAGATGATCTCACTATTAATTTCAAGAAAGAGGACTGGAAAGGTGCGTCAGCAGATTTTACTGAACACGATCTGAAAATTTTCGGGTGCGCCGTCATGGAGGACTGGGAGGAGCCGTATATGAAGGATCTGGCGGAAATCGCGTGCAGGAATGGCGGCACAGTCTTGGAACTTGGTTTCGGTATGGGCATTTCGGCGAAGTTCATACAGCAGCACGTAATCGATAAACATATAATTATTGAGGCGAACGCGACTGTCGCAGAGAAGGCTCGCGATTTCGCAAAATCCGCTCCGCATGAGGTGGAGGTGCTCGAAGGGTTGTGGGAGGAGGTGATTGATCAGGTACCGGACGGAAGTTTGGATGGTATATTATTCGATACGTATCCGCTTACCGAGGAGGAGGTATATCAGAATCATTTCAATTTTTTTGATGTCGCGTATAGAAAACTGAAAAAAGGTGGGATTTTCACTTATTATTCGGATGAGATCACTGACTTTGGAAAAGTACATCTACGGAAGCTTCAATCAGCCGGATTTGTTCCGGAGAATATCAAGAAAAAACTAACACATATCAAGCCACCGAAGGATTGTGAATATTGGAAGGCGGACACGATATTGTCGCCCATAGTCCAAAAATAAAATAAGAATTTATGGAAACGACGGCGTTGATGTGTATCGAGTCTTGGAATCCGGTCTTCCTTGTCTTTACCGACCAGGCACCGAAGCTTCTATATTATTCTCATATTCCGACGGCCATTGCTGCTTTGGTCATAGGTTTTTTTGTTTTCTTCAAGAGCGGTCGATCGCTTGAGTCGAAGATTCTTCTCGCTCTTGCCGTCGTTTTTTCGCTTCGTTCTTTCGTCAATCTGATCGTATGGACGAACGCGGACAGTGGATTGATTATGTTTACATGGTCACTTATTCCGCTCCTCTATATTTTATTATACGTTTTTAGTTTATACCTCGCCCATGTTTTTATCGAAAAAACAGACGTGGCTTTCTTTAAGAAGTTTGTTTTTGCTCTCGTCCTTCTCCTTCCAACGATAGTGTTGTATCCGACGACGCATAATCTTGCTGGTTTTGATGTGACCAATTGTGAGGCAATGGAAAACCATTGGTTTACGGGATATTATTATCTTCTTGGACTTCTTGTTTTTCTCTGGATACTTTTTTTTACAATTTACAAATATCAAAAAGAGAACGACGCTATACAGAAAAGAAAAATCGTTCTTTTTTCGATAGGGATGGAGTTCTTTCTTTTCTCTTTCTTTGTGAGTAGTTATTTCGCGACACTTGTTGATAACTTTGAGTGGGAACAATACGGCTTTTTCGGAATGGCTATATTCATGGGGTTTCTGGCGTATCTTATCGTCAAATACAAGGCTTTCGACGTGAAACTTCTTGGTACGCAAGCATTGGTGTTGGTACTTGTCTTTCTCGTTGGGGCGCAGTTCTTCTTTGTGAAAACCACAATCAATCTCGTTCTGACGGGGGTGACGTTGTTTATCACGAGTGTGGCCGGATATTTCCTTATCCGATCGGTGAAGGACGAGGTGAAGCGCAAGGAAGAGCTGCAGGAGATCGCGACCAAGCTTGCGGTGGCGAACGAGGAGCTGCGGAAGCTCGACAATACGAAGTCGGAATTCATTTCGATCGCGTCGCACCAGCTCCGTACCCCACTCACGGCGATC
>CAYRYX010000003.1:13346-24731 GCA_964428755.1 uncultured Bdellovibrionales bacterium
CTCTCGCTCGTGCTCGAGGGGTCGTATGGTAAGCTTTCCGCCGAAATCGAAGACGTGCTCAACAAGGTCTATTCCGCGAACAATCACCTCGTCGAGCTCGTGGAGAACCTGCTCAGCATTTCCCGTATCGAGAGCGGCCGGATCCAGTACCAGTTCGCTCCGGGGAATATCGCCGAAATCCTTCATGAACTTTCCGATGCGTTCTCCGTCATCGCGAAAGGTCGGAAACTCAACCTCGCGTTCGTCTACCCGGAAACGCCGGTGCCGCCGTTCCTTATCGACTCGCAGAAGATCCGCGAGGTGATCTCGAATATGATCGACAACGCCATCAAATATACGCAACAAGGCGGGGTGACGGTACGGCTTTCGAGTGATGGGAGGATCGTCCGTGTGGCGGTCTCGGATACTGGTGTCGGCATCGCGCCCGAAGACCTCTCCGTGCTGTTTCAGAAATTCCGTCGAGGGAAGGAGTCGGGGAAGGTGAACGTTTCCGGAACCGGGCTGGGACTCTATGTCGGGAAGAGTTTCGCCGAGGCGCATGGCGGGAGGATCTTCGTCGAATCCGACGGGGTCGGCAAGGGATCGACTTTCATCCTCGAACTACCCTTCCGAACCGGGGAGAATGGCGCCGGATCTGAAGGGGAAAATGCCTGATTCTTGCCTCCGCCTCGTGCGTCTGGTATGCTTTATCCATCATTTTGAGAAGAACCTATGGCGAAGATACTGCTTGTCGAGGATGATCCGTTCATCGCGGAAATCTATCAGCGGAAGTTCGAGGCATCCGGTTTTCAGGTTGTGAACGTGACGACCGGGAAGGCGGTGTTGAAGGCGATCGAGGATGACCCGGCGTATGATCTCGTGCTGCTTGATCTCGTCATTCCGGAGATGGGCGGCATGGATGTCCTCAAGGAGCTCCGAATGAGCGGGAAGTATCCCGCCGATCTCAAGATCGTCGTATTCAGCAATCTTTCCGATCCGGAAGACCGGAAAAAGGCGGTGGAGCTCGGGGCGAACGGATTCATGCAAAAGACCGAGTACACCCCGACGAAGCTTGTCGAGGAAGTGACGCGCCTGCTCGCGTTGTTCGCCGAGCAGTCGAGAAATGCGGTAAAAGGGAGCACCCCGGCGCCAACTACGAACGGGAAGCGGATCCTGTTCGTCGAAGATGAGCCGGTGTTCATCGATATGTTCGGACAGCGTCTCAGGCAGGAAGGATACGAGCTTGTACCGCACGGGAGCGGGACGGCTGCGGTCGAGGCGGCGGGACGTGAACATTTCGATCTCGTCATCACGGACGCGATGCTGCCGAATATGACAGGACAGGAAGTGATAGAGCGGCTCAAGGGAAGCGATGCGACGAAGCATATCCCGATTTTTCTGCTTTCGGCGTCGCTCGAGGAGGCGGAGATGAACCGGTTCGCGAACTCCCCGGACGTTTTCAAGGCCTTTCTCAAGACGCAGATCACACCGACCGAACTCGTCCGTGAGGTGAATTCGGTATTCGAAGTCAAACCGTAATTCCATTCCGTATGCAGGGGAGAATCCGTATCGCCGCGTTGCCGGATCATGTCGGGGAAACCGTGATCATCGCCGGGTGGGTGTCTGTCCGCCGCGATCACGGAAAACTTATTTTTCTCGATATCCGTGATGAGAGCGGGAATGTCCAATCGGTGATCCTTCCGAATCATGCCGAGGCGCTTGCTGCGGCTCAAACCGTGCGTCCGGAGTGGGTGGTCAGAATCGAAGGTCGGGTGAATCCGCGTCCGGAGAAACTCGTGAATCCGGATCAGCGCAACGGGGGGATCGAAGTCGAGGTCCTGTCCGTTTCCATTCTCAACGAGGCGGAGACGCCGGTGTTCGATACTCTGTCCGACGGAAAGGAGATCGGGGAGGAGACGCGCCTTCGCTATCGATACGCGGATCTTCGCCGGGAACGGATGCAGGAAAATATCCGGAATCGCCACCGAGTCGCGCAACATATAAGGAATTTCTATACGGATGAGGGATTCGTGGAGATCGAAACCCCGTGTATGACCAAATCGACTCCTGAAGGATCGAGGGATTTCATCGTTCCTTCGCGTCTGGAGAAGGGGAAATTCTATGCTTTGCCGCAGTCTCCGCAGCAGTACAAGCAGCTTCTCATGGTCGCCGGTTTTGAGAGGTACTTCCAGATAGCGCGATGTTTTCGTGACGAGGACACCCGCGGAGATCGGCAGCCCGAATTCACGCAGGTGGACATGGAGATGAGTTTCGTTTCCCAGGAAGACCTGATGCGGATCAACGAACGACTCATCGTGGATCTCGTGAAGGCGGTGTACCCGGAAAAGAGGATCCAAGAAATTCCGTTCCCGCGGATCACGTACAGGGATGCGATGGAAAAATACGGTTCGGACAAGCCGGATATCCGTACTGATAAGAACGACCCGAACCTATTGGCATTCTGCTGGATCGTGGATTTCCCGTTGTTCGAAAAGGACGACCGCGGTGGATGGACATTCTCCCATAATCCGTTTTCCGCGCCGAAGCCGGAGTATGCCGCCGACTTGTTGGAAGGAAAGAATATCGGGGATATCGTCGCGGCGCAGTATGATATGGTGCTCAATGGGTATGAGATCGGCGGGGGTGGTATCCGGAACCATGATCCGGAGGCGCTCCGAAAAGTGTTCGGGATCATGGGTTATGAGACGGAAAGGATCGAAGAAAACTTCGGCCATATGTTGAAGGCGCTCGCTGCCGGGGCGCCGCCGCACGGGGGTCTGGCGTTCGGCTTCGACCGCCTCATGATGCTTCTCCAGAACGAGCCGAATATCCGCGAAGTCATCCCGTTCGCGAAGACGGGAGAGGGTAGAGATCCGATGATGGACGCGCCGTCGGAAGTTTCCTCGGATCAACTGCTTGATCTCGGTATCCGGGTCGTCTCGCCGTAAATTCGGCGTTCATTCGTGGAACTGGATATTTTCCCGGAAGCGGGGTACAATGGAACGTACTCCGTTTTCCATTGAAAGAGCTGTAATGAAGGATTTTCTGCATACACTCAGGCGTGGAGCTTCCGACCGTTTCTTCGGACGGTTTTCGCTTGATATCGGCATCGACCTCGGAACGGCGAATACGCTCGTCTACGTGAGGGGGCGCGGTATCGTCATCAACGAGCCGTCCGTCGTCGCGGTGAACCAGCGGACCGGACAGATTCTCGCCATAGGCAAGGGCGCCCGCCGGATGGTCGGAAAGACTCCGGGGCATATCACCGTGACGCGTCCGCTTGTCAACGGGGTCGTCTCGGATTTCGAAGTGACGCAACAGATGCTCCGTTATTTCATCAGCAAGGTCCATCAAGGGAACCTCATGTTCCTGCGGCGTCCGCGCGTACTCATCGGCATCCCGTCCGGAGTGACGGAGGTGGAAAAGCGTGCGGTGGTCGAAGCGGCGCAGAATGCGGGTGCGCGCGCGGCGTTTCTCATCGACGAGCCGATGGCGGCGGCGATCGGCGCGCGGCTTCCGGTCACGGAGGCGGCGGGGAATATGGTGATCGACATCGGCGGTGGAACGACGGAAATAGCCGTCATATCGCTCGGCGGTGTCGTGCTTTCGCGGAGTCTCCGCGTGGCGGGCGACAAGATGAATCAGGATATCGTCCGGTATTGTCGTGACGAGTTCAATCTGCTCGTCGGCGAACGGACCGCGGAGGACGTGAAGATCGCGATCGGAAGCGCTTATCCGCTCCGGGAACGGATGACGATGCCGATTCGCGGTCGCGATCTCGTTTCCGGCCTTCCGAAGGAGGTCATCGCGACGGACGAACATATCCGCGAGGCGCTTTCGCATTCCATCCGGGTCATCATGAACGCAATGAAGACCATCGTCGAGGAAACGCCGCCGGAACTCATTTCGGATATCATGGGGCGAGGTATCATCCTTGCGGGCGGAGGAAGTCTCATCCGGGGTATCGACAAGCTGTTTGCGAATCAGACCGGAATCCCGGTCCGTCTTATGGAGGATCCGCTTACCGCGGTCGTCCGCGGGTGCGGGATCGTGCTTGACGATATGGAACGGTTGGAAGATGTGCTCACCGAATCCGGCGGCGCCGCGACGCTCCATTAATAACATCCTGTCGTTTCGGCTATGAGAGAGGGAACCGTCTCGAGATCGAAACTCGCCCGGGCGCTTGTCGTCATCGGCATTCTTTTCGGTGTCGCCCTGCTGAATCCGAGTCCTCTGTCCGGAGCCTTGCGTGGCGTTTTTCACACGATATTCTGGCCATTTGAGAGAGCTCTCTCCTCGGTGTCCGCCTCCGTGCGGGACGCCGCCGCGTTCCTCTCGTCGATAGGTGAGCTCAACCGCGAAAACGAGCGGCTCTCGGAGGAAAATCTCCGTCTTGTCGCCGAAAATTCCGCACTCGTGTTTCTCCGCGGTGAAAATGAATCGCTTCGCAGGAATGCCGGACTCGAGATCCGGAAAAAGTATGATCTCATGGCGACGGAGGTAATCGCGTCCGGAGGAGAGTCGCAACGCGGATCGGTCATGATCGGCCGGGGATCCGCCCACGGAGTGAAGTCCGGAATGCCGGCCATCGTCGGGGACGGGCTTCTCGTCGGCATCGTCGACGAAGTCTATCCGGTAAGCGCGTCCGTCACTTTGGTCACGAACTCCAGGACGGCGATCGGCGGAATCACAGCTGAGAACGGATCGAAAGGAATCGTTCAGGGCGACCGGGGTCTCGGTATCCTTTATGGAATGGTGCTCCAGTCCGATGTCCTTCACGAAGGGGACCGGGTCATGACATCCGGTGCCGCCGCCATGCCGTCGGGACTGTATGTCGGATCCGTCGGAACGGTTCGGGATTCGACCGATCGTCTTTTCCGCGAGGCGAACATCGTCTCTCCGGTCGATTTCGACGCGCTCCGGTTCCTTTTCCTCATACGGGGTTCCCGCGGTGAGCATTCGTTATGAACATACTTCTCATTAGGATCTTTTCTCTTGCCGCGATCGGGTTCCTGGCCGGATCGGTTCTTTCGATCGTATTTTCCGGATCGACGATATTCCCGACGTTCGTTTTCTCCTTCGCTATAGCGTTTGCGCTGTCGCGGGGGTTTCTTGACGCACTTCCCGCCATAGTCGCGCTCGGTCTCTTCGCCGATATCGCGACACTCGGCCGGATCGGGGTACTTTCCGGATTCGCGGTCGGACTCGCCTACACCGCGAGTTTCTTCTCGCGACGGTTCGTCGTCGAACACTCCGCCCTGGCGTCCGTCTTTTCAGGGTCGCTCGCCGGTCTTGCTGCGGTTTTCTTCCCGGTATTTTCCGACGGGCTCCTGTACGGATCCGCGGCCGCGCTCGACCGTCTGTCAGGACTCTCATCTGTCCGCCTTTCGGTCGTGTCCGTTGTTTCGGGGATCATATTCTTCGGTCTTGCCGCCGTGGCGATCAGAAAATATGACGAACTCGCTTCTCGTATGGATCCGGGTTCGACGTTCTTCGTCCGGAGACAGAAAAGATAAGAGCCTATCCCGAAAGAGCATGTCGGGATGTAAATTCCAGTTCAGTTCGGCATGAGATTTGAGATGGTCACTAAGTGAAAACCTCCATGTTCGGGAAGATATCGAAACGACAAGCGGGTGAGATCGACGACGCGGTGCTTACCGTGACGGAGAAGGATGCCGCGAAGATCGAATGGGCGCTCGACCGTCGATGGGCGGCGCGTTATTTCCTCGTCGCGCTTCTCGTCCTTCTCTCGCTTTTCGGTCGGGCGACCTATCTCAACGTGACACAGGGGGAGAAATACCGCGATATCGCGAAACGGCAGAGCATCCGAATGATTCCGGTTCCCGCATCGCGCGGCATCGTCTATGATCGTTTCGGCGAACCTCTGGTGCGGAATATCCCGAGCATCGGCGCCGCTCTCATCCCGCTCGATGTGCCGAAAGACGAGTCCGGTCTCCGCGCCCTCCGTGAAGCGGTCGTGTCGGTTCTCGGCGTCGGATCCGATGCGTTCGATGCCGCCCTTTCGTCCGGAATCGGGGATCCCCTGTCACCCCTGCTTCTCAAGGAGCGGCTTTCGCAGGAAGAGGTGATCATGTTCCTTTCGAGGCAGAAGGACTTTCCGGGTGTGAGCCTCTTTAAGCTCGCGTATCGGGAATATCAGGAGAGCGTCATGTTCTCGCATGTGCTCGGGTATGAAGGAAAGATCTCCGAGGCCGAGCTGTCCGCACATCCCGAGTATCTTCCGACGGATACCATCGGAAAACAGGGATTGGAGAAGTCGTATGAGGAGGAGCTTCGCGGTGTCCGCGGATATGAGCGTACGGAAGTCGATTCGCTCGGTCGTCCGAAAAAGGAACTCGGTACCATATCGCCGATACCGGGAAACGACCTGTTTCTCAACATCGATGCCGAACTCCAGAAGCGGTCGTTCGACGCGCTTTCGGAATTCCTTGCGGAGCGGAAGCTGTCTCGTGGTGCCGTGATCGCGCTTGATCCCCGAGACGGCGCGGTGCTTTCGCTTGTTTCCATTCCGAGTTTCGACAACAATCTCTTCGCCGACGGGATTTCCGGAAGCGCCTACCGTTCGCTTATCGAGGATGAATCGAAACCGCTCTATAATCGGGCGATAGCCGGAGAGTATCCGCCGGGGTCGACCTTCAAGCCGGTCATCGCTTCGGCGGCGCTTGCGGAGGGTACCGTTTCCGAACATACGCGGATCGAATCGAAGGGCGGTATCTCGGTCGGAAATTTCTTTTTCGGAGACTGGAAGGCTCATGGGTTCACGGATATCCGCCGAGCTATCGCGGTTTCGAGCGACGTGTTCTTTTATTCCGTCGGCGGGGGCTACGGAGGGATTCCCGGACTCGGGATTCGTCGGATGAAATCGTACGCGGAGAAATTCGGATACGGATCGCCTTCCGGAATCGATATCCCCGGTGAAGGCGACGGGTTCCTGCCGGATCCGGATTGGAAAGAGGCTAAGATCGGCGAGCGATGGTATATCGGCGACGACTATCATGCCGCCATCGGACAGGGGTTCGTCACGGCGACCCCGCTTCAGATCGTGAATTCCGTAGCGGCGATCGCGAACGGCGGGACGCTCTATGAGCCGCATGTGGTTTCCCATGTACGCCGTCCGGACGGATCCGTTTCGGTCAGGAAACCGCGCGTGGTACGTGAGCGGATCGTCGATCCGGGGATCATCCGTATCGTCCGGGAGGGCATGCGGCAGACCGTGACGGAGGGGACGGCGATGTCCCTGAATGATCTCGCGCTTCCGGTCGCGGGGAAGACGGGAACCGCCCAGTTCGGAACGGCGGAAAAGACGCATGGCTGGTTCGTCTCCTTCGCACCGTTCGATGATCCGAAAATCGCGATGGTCGTCCTTGTCGAAGGGCAGGAGACCGAGACGTATAACGCTGTTCCCGTCACGAAGGAAATCTACGAGTGGTATTTCGCGAACCGGCTCACAGGCGGTGATTCCGGGGAGTGATTTTTGCTTTTATTCAGCCGTTCGTTTCGCATTCTTGACAGGTGTTCGCGGTCTCTGTATGATTGGGGCGATTTGTTTCCCCGTTCGCGACCATCCGTCGCGAATTTTAAAACACTAATCGTTTTTCAGAAGAAATCATGGCACGAATTCTCACGCAGGAGGGACTCAAGAAGCTGCAGGACGAACTCGAGGATCGAAAGATCCGGATACGTCAGGCGATCTCGGCGTCCATCAAGGAAGCGAAGGAGCAGGGAGATCTTTCCGAGAACGCCGAATATAGCGAGGCGAAGCATCAGCAGAACGAGAACGAGACTCGGATTCTCGAGCTTGAGGCGATGCTCAAGGGCGCCGTAGTCGCGACCCGCGCGGAAGGGTCGTCACAGGTGCAGATCGGTTCGACGGTCGTCATGAGCTGCAAGGGAAAGGAGATGCGGTTCGTGATCGTCGGGACGAACGAAGTCGACCCTGCCGGCGGAAAGATTTCCGGCGAGTCGCCGATCGGAAAGGCGCTCATGGGGAGATCGAAAGGTGAAAATGTCGAAATCGATGTTCCGGCTGGAAAAATGAAATGCACGGTCGTTTCGATCGGATGACGATCTTTTTTCGAAAGTCCCCGGAAGGGGGCTTTTTTTCTTGTCTTTCCGGCGAAAAACCGCTACAGTAGTGGTATCACAATAAGAATACGTCGGTATGCGCGAAGATATCATCGTCACCAAAGAAGAGAAGCTTCGGAAGCTCGTCGAAGCGGCTGGTTCCGCGTATCCGGAGACATCCGCCCGTACCCATACGAATCATGATGTGTTGGATCGATTCGAGGAGCTGAGTGGTTCCGATGAAAAGATCTCGATCGTCGGTCGGGTTCGTTCGGTCCGGATGATGGGAAAGATCGCCTTCTGCCATGTCGAGGATGGTACGGGACGACTTCAGGGATTTTTTTCCGTGGAGATGCTTGGTGAAGCGGCATTCGCGTTGTTCAAGGAAACCGTCGATATCGGCGACTTTATTTCCGTGACCGGAGGCGCTTTCTTGACGAAGCAGGATGAGAAGAGTATCCGTGCCGAGAAATGGGCGATGCTTTCCAAATCCATGCGTCCGATCCCGACCGAGTTTTATGGCATAAAGGATGAGGAGGAGCTGCTTCGCCGCCGCTATCTCGATCTGATCGCCAATCCGGAGACGCGCGAGCTGTTCCGAAAGAAGAACGCGTTCTGGCAGACCATCCGACAATTCCTCGCCACGAGGGATTTCCTCGAAGTTCAGACGCCGGTCCTGGAGCATATTCCCGGTGGCGCCGAAGCGGAGCCGTTTCTGACGCACCACAACGCGCTTGACCAGGATTTCTATCTCCGCATCTCGCTCGAACTTTCGCTCAAGCGGCTTCTGGTCGGCGGATACGAGCGCGTGTTCGAGATCGGTCGCGTGTTCCGCAACGAAGGCATCGACCGCGAGCATCTTCAGGAATTCGATCACATGGAGTTCTATTCCGCCTATACGGACCTCGAGCAGGGTATGGTGATGGTCGAGGAGCTTTACCGCGATATCGTCCGTGCAGTCACAGGCGAGACGCTTGTGACGACCTATGAGGAACAGGAGATCGACTGGTCGAAACCTTTTCCTCGCGTCGACTACTTCACTGAATTCAAGAAAGAAACCGGTATCGATCTTTCGGGTGTCGTGACGGTCGAAGAGCTCAAGAAAAAGGCTGACGAGCTCGGCATCCGTTACGAGGCGTCCTACGGTCTCGGCAGGATGATCGACACCCTCTACAAAAAAACCGTTCGACAGAAACTGGTCCAGCCGTGCTTTCTCGTGGGGCACCCGCTCGCGGTTTCGCCCCTGGCGAAGACCGATCCCACGGACCCGAAAAAAGCGCTTCGCATGCAGCCGATCGCGATCAAAAGCGAACTCGGCAACGGGTTCGCGGAACTCAATGACCCCGCCGATCAGCGACGCCGGTTCGAGGAGCAGATGAACCTTCGTGCCGAGGGCGACAAGGAAGGCATGATGCTCGACGAGGATTTCCTCGAAGCGCTCGAGTATGGGATGCCGCCGGCGTTCGGGTTCGGCATGAGCGAACGACTCTTTGCGATTCTCATGAACCGTTCCGTCCGCGAAACGGTCATCTTCCCACCGATGAAAAGCAGGGAGCAATAGGCGGCAGGGAAAAAGATCGGAAGCATATCTGGACAAATGATGGATTTGCGGTAAGATGGTCTTTGTCGATGTATGATTAGCTCAGTTTCCGCCCAAGGCGGACCAGCCTCTGGCTTGGGGCTATGGAGCACGGTATTAAAAATCTGGTCGCATAGTTCAGTTGGTTAGAACGTTCGATTCACATTCGAAAGGTCCCTGGTTCGAGTCCAGGTGCGACCACCAGCAAAGAGAAGTTGCCGGTTCTGCGCCCAGGGCGCATCCGCCTCGAGCGGAGAGTCTAGGTGCGACCACTACAAAAAGCTCAGCTTCCGTAAGGAGCTGAGTTTTATGTCATATATTGACAAAAGTATAAAAAGGGAGTATAATATACAGTTTCGTTCCTTGAAAGGGACACCCCTGATCCTTGTCACATGATCATTCCGCGTCTGTCGCGGAGAAGGAGGGGGTATGCTCGCATTGCAGTATCTGTTGTTCGGATTCGCGCTCGCGATGCCGTACGTATTTTTTTCAGGCGGCGGTCTCTGCTGTCTGATCATCGGATCCGTCCTTCTTCCGAACGCCGCCCTCCTGTTCGGTTTCGGCCAACGATTCCGATTCGGTGCGGCGGCCGTCTCGCTGTACGTGTTGTCGCCGGTCATTCTCAATATGGCCTCGATACTCCTGCAGTCGATCGGGGAGATGTACTGGGCGTCGATCATCCATGAATGGCGGTATCACCCGCTTTGGGTCGTCGTAGCCGCATACCTGTCGTACGATGCGGTTTTGTTCCTGATCGATCGGAGGCGGTATCATGCGGAATGAATCCCGCAGGCATCCTTGATGGACGATATGTCGTTCCGGGATGCCTTTTTTTTTTGCTTTTTTTGAGCGGAAGTTATAAGCTTATTCTGTGGGTTTTTTGTATTCGTATTTTCCGTGATTCATACTTCCTAATTCTTGATTCCTTTTCAGTATGCTCGATATCAGATTCATACGTGAGAACATCGCGGCGATACGCAATGCGGCGACCGGCAAGAGCATCGCGCTCGATGTGGACGCGCTCCTTGCGGCGGATGCGGAGCGGGTCAAACTGTCCCGAGAGCTCGAGGAGCTCCAGTCCATCAAGAACGATATCAATACGCTGATCCAGAATGCCAAAGACGACGCCGAACGCGCCGAGGTGATCGCGAAGGGGAAGGACGTGAAGGCGCGGATCGACACGCTCGAGCCGCATGTCCGGGAAGCGAAGAAATTGTTCGAGGTATTGATGGCGCAGGTGCCGAACGTCGTTTCGCCGGATACGCCGGTCGGGAAGAGCGACGCGGACAACGTCGAAGAGGGGCGGTACGGCGACCTTCCCGTGTTCGACTTCACGCCGAAGACGCACATCGAGCTCGGGAAGTCGCTCGATATCCTCGATCTGGAACGCGGGACGAAGGTGGGCGGTTTCCGTGGGTACTATCTCAAGAACGAAGGGGCGCTCCTCGCGCTTGGAGCGATGATGTATGCGCTTCGCAAGCTGACCGAGAGGGGCTATGTCCCGATGATCCCGCCGACGCTGGTGAAAGCGTTTCCTCTTTTCGGGAGCGGGTATTTCAAGGGGGTCGAATATGACGGGTCGGTCGACGAGATCTATCAGGTCGCGACATCCGACAAGGAATCCGATGGAAGCATCTCGAAGGAGCAGAAGTTTCTCGTCGGGACGGCCGAGCCGTCGCTTCTTGCGTACCATGCGGATGAAGTTCTCGACGGGTCGTTGCTCCCTCTGCGATATGCCGGGT
>CAYRYX010000004.1:0-22527 GCA_964428755.1 uncultured Bdellovibrionales bacterium
GAGATGAAAGGGATCGATACCTTGGTTGTCTTTTTCTGTTTGACCACAATGGAAATGTCAAAACCAAAATATCAAATATCAAATCAAATCCAAAGGCGCAATACCAAATTTCAGCTTTAGGTTTTGGAATTCATTTGTCATTTGAAATTTGTCATTTGGATTTCCCGGAATGTGCTTCCCTCCACTTGGCGATTTCCGCATGATGTCCGGAGAGCAGCACCTCCGGCACGCGGTATCCGCGGTATTCTTCGGGCTTCGTATACTGCGGACTCTCGAGCACGCCGGCCTCACTGTGTGATTCGGTCACGGCGCTTTCCGCGTTTCCGAGCACATCGGGAATGAGCCGCGCGACCGCGTCCGTCACGATCATCGCCGGAAGTTCGCCGCCGGTCAGCACATACTCCCCGACCGAAAGTTCCTCGTCGACAAGGTGTTCCGCCACCCGCTCGTCCACGCCCTCGTACCGACCGCAGAGAAGCACGAGCCGATCATACTCCGCCGCAAACCGCCGCGCATCCGCCTGAGTGAATGGTTTTCCTTTGGCGGAAAAGAGAATAATCCGCGTTTTCTCACGGGACACATCGCCTTCCGCAAGCGCCGCTTCGACGCATTCGAAGATCGGCTCCGGCTTCATCACCATCCCGGCGCCGCCGCCATACGGCGTATCGTCGGTCGTCTTATGCTTGTCGTGCGCAAAATCCCGAATGTTCCATGTATTCACCGTTATTTTCCCATCCTCCCGCGCACGCTTCAAAATAGAGGCATCGAAGTATGACTCAAAGCTTTCGGGAAAAAGGGAGAGGAGATCGAATCGCATAGAAACAAGTTCATAAAGTCCATAAAGTTTATCAAGTTATAAAGCAGAATCTAAGCAATCCCGCACTTTATAAACTTTATGGACTTGAAAAACTTTATAAACTTACCCCTAGTGTAGCTCAGAAAAAGCAAAAACGGAAGCAAGCGCTCCCGTTCATTTCCAATATTCCGATATGTTCTCATTTCTCCGCTCGGCTCAGGACGAAGTCGCGGTCAAGCGTCATCTTCCGTTCGGTATTCGATCCGTCTTTCCCGATGATCGAAACGTTCACCGGGACACCGGAAAGTCCAGGCTGCTTCTGTATCTTGAGATCGTAGAAATCCCGTTCGAGGTCTTTCGGAAGGTCATATTCGAAAGAAACATCCTTCGACGTGCCCAAGGGGACATGCACGAGCACGCCGAAGTATTTCTTCCCCATGAATTCCCCGAATACCGGGTCTTTCGCATTGCCGGAAACGCTTCCGAGCCAGCTCCCGTCGGGAACGTAGACGCGGAGGAAGGTCTGATAATCCTTCGTCATGAAGTTTCTCTCCTTCCCGGTATGCTCATAATGGATGGTGATTTTTGCTTTCGGTGTTTCCTGCGAGAGGTCGACTCGGTAGTCCATCGAACGCTTCATCACGTAGTCGGTCTTCCAGGAGTTGAGGTTGGCGTCGACCGCCATGAGATAGTCATCCGACCACTTCCCGTCGAAGCTCCCCGCCCATCCGGCCGCGACCGCCTCCGCCTGAAGATTCTCGTCCGCGAACCAGAGCTGGATATCCTTCCGGTTCATGTCCTCAAGCGTCACTTGGAACAGCCGGAACAGGTCCTGCGGAGGAAGCTCGCGAACCTTGGCTAAGATCTGCTCCCCGAGAAGCCCCATGACCGACTTCCGTTCGCCGAACTCGACATCCTGCTCAAGAAATCCCTGCTCCACCTGATATTCGAGATCGATAACCGCGTTTTTCTCGTCATAGGTTCCGGGAAAGCCGGGAACCTCCACCGGACCGGTCACCGAAAGAAACGAGGAAAGTACGTCCGTCGTGATGCCGATCACACCGTCGAATTTCTCCGCACCCTGTCCCATTTCGTAAAAAGTCACCGCCTGACGCGCATTCGTCGCGAAGTCAGGCTCCCAGTTCGAATCACGGAATTTCCACGACGGGATACCGAGCGTTTCCTTCATTGGATACGGCGGCGCCACCGTGTCCGGAATGCGTCCGTCGAAATTTCCCGTATCGTGCACGCCGAACCCGACGACCTTTCCGTCACGGAGCGTCAGGATACCGAACGACCCGAGAAATCCGCCGCCCGGACGGAGTTCGAGGTTGTTCTGAAACAGCACGAGATACGTCCGATCGGCGCCGTCCGTCCTCATGACCGCATCGGCGAAGAATCCGACCGCGGACGCGCCGGTCCGCAGCTCCTTCGTCACCGGGAGTTTATCCACGAGCGAACCGATTCCCTGATGCCTCACTTCCCAGTACACGAACCACCCGAACAGAAACAGCGCGGAGAAAACCGCGAATATGGTCCAGAAAAGCACGGGATGTTTCGATGGCATATGCTATTCAGTTCATAAAGTTCATAAGGTCTATCAAGTTTATAAAGTCTGAGACAGGAATACCCGGCTTTATGGACTTTACGACTTGAAAACCTTACAAACTAGCCTTTGAGAAGTTCATTGAGCCTCCGCTTATATTCTTCCTCGGTCGGTTCGTGATCGGCGGTCGGCTGCACCTCGGGTGTCGGAGCTGGTACGGCAAGCACGGTCTTCATCTCGTCCGCCTCTTCCCGTTCAAGCGATCCCTCGAAGGAGAATTCGCGGAGAAACTGCTCCTCCGCCTCGGAAAGCGACGGGAGATTCGAAGGAGCGGACCCTTTCTTCCCATCCGCCGACGGTGCCGATACCGGCGCTTCGGCCGGAACCGGCCGATCCGAAACGCTCGGAGTTTCGCGTTCGGCGATCACCGCCGCGGCCGTCTCCCGGTCCGTCTCGATCGTGTCGCGGATCACCGAAGACGTCGGCATCTCCGGCTCGAACACCTTCGCGTCGAGCGTATTCCCGGAAAACCGGCGTTTCCGCTCGAAGAACGCGATCACGTCCGGCAGACCGAAGAGCGTGAGAAAAAAAATCGACGCGACCCCAATGCCCGACACGGCGCTCGAAAGGATAAAAAGTCCCGGACTCATGACCCGCGCCGACGCCGTCGGCCCGTTCATGACACGAAGATCGATATCCTCTTTCAGATTATAATACTGCCCGACCGATCCGAGAAGCGTGAGCGCCGCCTGTCTCGCGATCACCCTCGCGTCATCCGCGTCGTCGGCCACGGCCCGGATCGAAAGGACGCTTCCTTTCTTCTCCGCTCGGACGGTCACCATCCTCTCCATCGCATCGCCTCGCGCGGCCGCGGACAGATCGTCGAACGCGCCGCTCTTTTCGGAAAGCGCATCGAAGAACGCCGAACGGAACGCATCCGTCCGGGTGATATGTCCGATATTCACGACGATCTCCCCGAGAGAAACTGCCGCCACTTCGCTTTTCGGAATGACGAGCACGGACACCTCCGACTCATAGCTCCTGAAGGAATCGGCAAGCATGACCGACGCGGTAAACGCGGCAAAAAGAGCGGTAAGCACGAAATACCACCCCTTCGATCCGAACGTGCGCTTATGCGCTTTTCCCACTCCTGATACCATAGGTGTTTCTCATTCTTTCATGAAGGGCTTCCTCGTAGACTTCCACGGTCTGGCGCGCTATCGATTCCCAACCATAGACATTCTGCGCCCGTCCGCGGGCGAGTTTCCCGTACAGGTCCATCTCTTCCGGACGATTGATGAGTGAGGCCATCTCAGCCTTGAGCGATTCGACGTTCTTCGATTCGAAGTAGGCACCGGCACCGCCGAGTGCCTCGCGGTTTCCCTCGATATCGCTCGCGATGATCGGAAGTCCGTAGCTCATCGCCTCCAGGAGCGCGATCGAAAGCCCTTCGTCCTCCGACGGCTGCACGAAGAGCGCCGCGTGCGAGAAGAGTTCCTCAAGCGCCGTCCCCGTCTGCTCGCCGAGGAACAGGATATTCTCCCGTCCCGCATTCATGGTTTTCAGATACGCCTCATATTCCGGCGTCTCGGCATGCGTGCCGACGACGACGAGTTTCATGTTGTTCGGAAGCTTCCCCGTATCCTCGAGTTCCTGGAACGCCTTCGCGAGGTAATGGATACCCTTGTGCTCGACGAGCCGCGACACCGTGAGGACATACCGCTTCTCCTTGAGCCCGAACGCATGGAGAAATCCGGTCGTCGCGACCGCTTCGCCCTCAGCACCGTTCGGAATGAACGGGATATCGACCCCGTAGGTCGCTTTGGCATATTCAGCCATACCGCGGGAGACCGTGATGGTTCTCTCAGGAACGGTGCAGGTTATTTTTTCGGCGAAATGAAGGAACCGTTTCGCGAATGCACCCCATTTCTTGTGAAAATAATCACGGCTATGGAACGTCGCCACCACCAACGCCTTCCGTTTGAAGACCCGCGGGATAAAGGCGAGCGTCGACGGCCCGATCGACTGATAGTGGATCACGTCGTAGTCCTGGAAAAGCGCGTGCAATGTCGAGAGGAAGGTGTGCGTAATGGCATCGAGGTGCTTCGTCCCGATACTCGGAAGCGACACGAGCCTGACGCCGCGCCACTCGGAGAGCGCCTTGTCCGTATAGTTCGGCCGAACATAGACGGTCACCTCGTGCCCCAAGGACACGAGCCGCTCGGCAAGCTTCTCGACGTGTTTCTCCACGCCGCCCGATTTCGCCGGGATACCTTTCTGTCCGATGAGTGCGATCTTCATACAATCGTCTCTTTCGCCGAAAGAAGCCGCTCACTGCCTCCCCGACTGATTAAAATGATAACTGTTTGCTTGTTTTTTTCACCGAAAGCTTTCGCTAATATCCGATGACGACTTTCGAGACGCCGCCGAGTCCGTTGCCCCAATCCTCGTTCTGCTCGCGGGTCAGGCTCTTCCAGACATTCTGTCCGGCGGCATTCCGCGCGACGACCGCGATACCATAGCGACCGTTCTCGACGAATTTGGAGGTCTTGAGCCCGATACTGCCGATCGCACCATACCCATTGAGCTCGACACCCTCGCGTCCGTTCCGACGGAACTGATTCTTCTTCGTCCAGATGCTCGAGTCGTCCGCGGTCATGATCGCACCGGAGCCATTGTTATCGTTGAAAAGACTCTTCTCGATCCAGACCTGCACCCCCTGCGCGAAGACCGCGCCGTCGGTTCCGTTATCGAGGAACTGACTCGAAAGGATGACCACGTCACGCTTCTTCGCGAACAGTCCCGCCTTGCCGTTCTTCTTGGACACGACATGATCGAGGATCACGCGCTCCTTCTTGTTCGTCGAGGCGCTCTCGATGCGGATACCGTCCTTCTCGGCGCCCTTCACGACAACATCGTAGACTTTCGCCTTGGCATCGTCGTCCACGAAGATGCCGTTGCGGCCATCCTCGACGGTCACATGGTTCAGTTCGGAATCATGCTTCATCGTCACGGTCGGCTTGTTCTTGCCACCGTCGATGATCACCTTTCCCCGATCCTTGCGCACACCGAACACTTCGACCCCCTTCGGGATCGTGATGCTCTCGGAATAATGTCCGGAAGCGATGAATACTTCCGATCCCTTCGAGGCATGATCAAGCGCCTTTGAGATCGTCTTGTACGGATTCGCCTTCGAACCGTCCTGCGCCCCGGTCGCGTCGTCGTCGACATAGATCGTTTTCGCGCCTCCGAAGGCGAAAAACGGGATGAACACCGCGAACGCGAGCGCCCCGGCCACCCCCACAAATTTAGCCTCTTTCGAGCCAAAAATACGCATAATCCACCCGATAATAGTTAACGGTTTATGATAGCAAAAAATACCCTCTTTGTCAAGAGCCGGAAAGGTTTCCTCCCGCCTGTCGAAAAACCGCGCTTTCAGGTACAATGAACGGGTAATAACTCTTTTTCTACCCACATGGAACGGAAAAATCTCGAAACGCTCTTCTCGCCGAAGTCCGTAGCCGTCATCGGCGCTTCGACGGAACCGGGAAGCGTCGGAAACGACATCGCGAAAAACCTGATCGAAAGCACCTACGGCGGCGAAGTGTTCCCCGTCAATCCGAAGACCGACACGCTCTTCGGCAGGAGGTGCTACGCGAGCATAGGCGATATCGCGGAAACACCGGACCTCGCGATCATCATCGTCCCCGCCCGCATCGTCCCCGAAGTGCTTCGCGAGACGGCGGAGAAAGGGACGCGGGCGGCGATCGTCATCTCCGCAGGCTTCAAGGAAACCGGTGAGGAGGGGCTCGCGCTCGAAACCGAACTCGCGGCGATCGCGAGCGAATACGGCATCGCGCTCCTCGGTCCGAACTGCCTCGGATTCCTTCATCCGAAACTCAATCTCAACGCATCGTTCGCGCCGATACTTCCCACGGAGGGCGGCAACGCCTTCTTCTCGCAGTCGGGCGCGCTCTGCACGGCGATCCTCGACCTTTCCCGCGAACGGATCGGGTTTTCGAAATTCGTCAGTACCGGAAACAAGGCGACGATCGACGAGCGCGACCTTCTCTCCTATTTCGCAGCGGATGAAGAGACGAAAACGATCTCCTTCTATTCCGAAAATCTCTCCGACGCGCCGGGAATCGTCGATCTCGGTCGTGGCATCCTCTCGCGAGCCGAACCGAAACCGATCATCGCGCTCAAATCCGGTCGGACCGATTCCGGCATGAAAGCCTCAAGCTCCCACACCGGCGCGCTCGCCGGATCCGACGTCTCGTACACCGCGCTTTTCCGACAGGCACGTATGATCCGCGCCGACTCGCTCCGCGGACTCCTCGATACGGTCTCGCTGTTCTCCGAAAACCGAGTTCCGGACGGAAACCGCGTCGCCATCATCACGAACGCAGGCGGCCCCGGAGTACTCGCCGCTGATGCCGCCGCAGCCGCCGGCCTCGCACTCGCGAAAATTTCTCCGGAAACGAAAACGGCACTCCGTGGAATGCTCCCCAAAGCCGCAAGCGCGGAAAATCCGGTCGACGTTCTCGGAGACGCGAAGAGCGATCGCTATCGCTTCGCGCTCGAACACGTCGCGAAGGAAGAAGGCGTCGACAGCATCCTCGTCATCCTCACCCCGCAAAGCATGACCGAAGCCGAAGAAACCGCCCGCGCCATCGTCGACACGAAACGCGGTTCCGGTAAGCCGGTCGTCGCGGTCTTCGCGGGAACCGCTCTCCTCCAAAAAGGCGCCGCCATACTCCGCGAAGCCGGCGTCTCCGTCTTTTCCTATCCGGAAGAAGCGGCGCAGGCGCTCGGAAACCTCTCACAGGTTGCGAAATGGAGAGCATCGTCTTTCTCGCCGAAATCGGAATTCACCGATATCGACACCGCAAAAGCGAAAGAGGTTATCACGCGCGCCTACGCCGAGGAACGCACCATGCTCTACGAGCGCGAAGCGTACGAGGTGCTCGACGCGTACGGATTTCCCCTCCTCAAGAGCCGTTATGTGAAAAGCGCGGAGGAAGCGGCTCGCGCCGCCCTTGAAATCGGCGCCCCCGTCGCGCTCAAGATCGTCTCGCCGGATATCATCCACAAGACAGAGTCGGGAGGCGTCATACTCGGCGTGAAGCCGGAAGAGGCGGAAGAAAGCTACGAAAAACTGCTCCGACAGGTACGGATGAAGGCGCCCGAAGCGAGACTCGAAGGAGCGATGGTCATCGAGATGGCGCATTCCGGAGGAAAAGAGCTCATTTTGGGACTCAAAAAGGAACCGGGGCTCGGGACCGTCATCGTCGCGGGACTCGGCGGCATCTACACGGAAATGTTCAAGGACGCGTCCTTCCGGTTCGTCCCGATCGTAAAGGAAGATGCGGAAGAGATGCTCGGCGAACTCCGAAGCGCCTCACTCCTCTCCGGAGTCCGCGGTGAGACCGGCATCGACAAGGATCATCTCATCTCGCTTCTCGAACGACTCTCCAAACTCGCCGAGGACTTCCCGGAAATACGGGAGCTCGACATCAACCCGCTCACCGTTTTCCCCGATTCGGAGAACTTCCGCGTCATCGACGCCCGCATCGCCATCGAAAACTAGAAGGCTCTACTGCTCGGATTTTTCCACTCACCACCACGTGTCGCCCTACCAAGGTACCTCCCATTCCCGACCGCACACTCACCGCTCGGTCTTTTCTTTCAAAAAATATCCCTCACTCATCGGCATCCGGAGGATATTTTTTGAGAAAAGGTCGGCTTGCTCGAGCAGAGTGTGGTTCCCATCGGATGGGAGGCACCCTGATTGGCGACGAGGTATATCATAACCATCGCTTTTTTGAAGCCTCCGCGCCAGGTCTTTCCTTTCCGGGGTTTTGAGACTGCGACCGGCAGTTTCATAAGGGATTTCTTACCAAAGAAATCCCGACCCCGGGAAGGGAAGTCCGGGGTGGAGGCGAATGAGAACAAAAAAATCAAACAAAGAAAAAAGCGGGGGGAAGGGTTACCTTCCTCCGCTTTCAAGTGATGGTTATGACGGGAAACTGATCCTTGAGATCCTTGAACTCCCCGTCCTCCTGAAACACCGACGGCGCATCGGGGTCGTTGATCTGCCGGTGAAGATTCCAGTAATAAATATCCAACTGGATTTCCGACCAGAACAACATCGCGATCACACCGACGAGGACTCCCAGAAGAAGGAGCCCGTTTTTGAGTTTTGCACTCATGGGGACTACCTCCTTTGGGAGAAGTTTAGGGAAAGAGAAAGTAAAACTACTACCCTCAGTATCCCCGAAATCCACCTCGCTGTCAAGTCATGATCCGTAGCAAATTGCGGGATGCAGGACATTCTTCCTGTTGCGCCTTGACGATCACCTCGATGAGCTGCGTCACCTCATCGAGACTCTTCGCTTCAAGCGCCGTCGGGAGATCCAACTCGGTGTACCGCCCGTTACAGAAGAAGAACCTCCCCGGTATCACGACGATACCGGATCTGGTGATACTGACGACAGCGTCGTATGGCGGATCGCGAAGCGGATCGCCGACCGGCGCATACTTTGCCGCGACAAGCTTCCGGATCAGATCAGGACCCTGATGATCAGGAGGATTGTCGCGGATGACGGCGATAAGAAAAGTGTCCCGCTGGTAAAACGATACCACCGCATCCGGCCCCGAACCCTGTTCCGGATCGGAAATGACGACGAGCACGAACAGCGTCCCGACAATCAGCGTCATGAGCGCAACGAACCCCATCCAGCCCTTCTTTTCCATTTCAAGCCTCCTTGCCAGTTAAGGTACAAGAGAGATTATACACCATACGACAAACCATGTCAAGATAAAATAAGAAAAAGAGGCTTTGGAAAGCCTCTTTTATAGTTTGAAACCGGTCATCGACAGGTTCATTTCCCCTTCTTCGCGATTCCGGAAGCGAACTCCGAAAATCCCCTGATGAACTCGTCCTCGGACGCGAATCGTCTGGAAACGACGCCGGATCTCCCCTCCCTGGAAAGATGGTAATCATCACAGGAAAGCTCGATATCCTTCGGAGGACTCGGGTCGAGAGCGGAAACGGTCACCGTGCACGACGCTTCATATCCGCCCGGCTTGATCGTTTCCATGCCGAGAACCCTGACGGAATGCATGACGAAGAAATTGAACGGCTTCGCATAAACGCGATCGGCTTTCTTGAATCTGACCGATATACCGTCCTTCCAGAACTCATCCTGGGGCGGATTCTCCGAACCGCACGAGGAAAGAACACTGCAAAGAACGACTGCCGAAAGAACTGTTTTCACGATAGAACCCTCCGTGCGAAAAGACGGGAAGAATGATACCCGATGGAAACGCGGACGTCAAGCCGTCCGATCCTTTTCCCCGACCATGACGATACCGAAAAGAGCGAGCCCGAGAAGATTCCCGAAGAGCTTTCTCCGCAGCCGCGCCGGAAGAATATCCGCCACCCTCTCAAGGGTCGCGAGAAGAACGAACGGGGCGCGGAGATACAGCCCGCGGCCACCGACATAGGTGCGGATATCCGGAAGCCCTGCTCCACGGAAGAGTCCGGCGAGCTCCCTATTGGAATATTCATGCAAATGGAATCCCTCCGCCACATCCGAAAAGTATTTGGAAATATCGTGCGGTCCGGAAAGCCCGTTCGGCGTGATGCAGACATACCGTCCGCCCGACTTGAGTGCTGCGACGATATTTCCGAGTTGTTCCTTCGCGTCATCCGGGTGAAGGTGTTCCATGAGCTGTGCGCTATAGACGACATCCGCCGACCCGGCCGGCACCGGAACGGACGTCCCGTCGGAAAGGGCGAGTGAAAAATGTACCGGGGGGTCGATCCGCCCGACCGCTTCCCGTGAAACGTCGACCGCATAGACACGCCCCGCCGTTTCCGCCGCAGCAAGCGACGTCGCGCAGTCCCCCGGACCGATCTCGACGAACACGCCGCCTTCGGGAAGATATTTCCGGATGAGCCGCATCTTCTCCTCCGCGCGCCGCGCCTTGGTTTTCGGGTCGTCCTCCCATTTGTTATACCTCCGCGCCGCAGGCACGGTTCGGAAAAGTTCGTCGTACAGTTCGGAATAGAGCGTCTTCCGTTCTTCCGCCGACGCTTCTTTCAGCCTCGTCGCGAGCCGCTTTTCGGTCTCGTAATACTCCCGAGCCTCATCCTTTGGCAATCCGCCGAAAAGCTTCGAACCGCATTTCTCTCGGATCACGTCCGCATAGAGTTCCTCAAGTGTCGCGCCGTACGCCTCGGGGCGCAGATCCGCGACACCTTTCAGGGCGGCATCCGCGACCGCTTCCCGATCGACGCTCGCGACGGCGCGGATCTTCTCGGCGAGCTCCCGCGCGTTTCCAGGCTCATAGAGAAACCCGTTCTTCCCGTCCTCGATCCGTTCCGTCATGCCACCGATGCGCGCCGCAATGACCGGAACACCGGAAGCGAGGGATTCGAGAAGGACGTATGGCATGTTCTCGTACCATTCCGACGGTATGACGATCGCCTTCGCCTTCCGTCTGATTTCCTCGAGTTCGGCCCCGTATTTCGCCCCGAGAAACGAGAACGACTCGGGATGCAGGATCTCCCGCGCGAGGTTCTCGAGCCGATTCCGATCCGGGCCGTCGCCGACGATGACGAGTTTTTCCGTCGCCCCGAGAAAGGAGATGGCGCGAAGCAGGGTCTCGACGCTCTTCTCCGGGGAGAGTCGTCCGAAAAAGAGAATATACTCACCACGGCCTTCCGACAGGGGTTCCTCCGGAAACGGCAGAAGCGGTTGCGGCAGAAACGATATTTTTTGACGGAACCCGTGCTCCCGGAACTTCGCCGCAAGGAACCGTGAGGGAGCGGCGAATGCGTCGACACGCCCATAGATACCGATCATCGAATGGAGAAGTTTCTCCGCGGCACAGACGAGACTCTTCGCGCGCGAGTCCTTCACGCACCGGTCGAGGACGCACCGGAATCCGGACGAACGATCCCAGATCTTCCCCCGGACGAAAAGACTGTAATTCGGCGAGATGAGTTTGTAGTCATGGAGCGTCATAACGGTCGGGATCCCCCGCTTCGTCGCCGCACGGATGATGGACGGTGACAGTTGGTGATAGATATTGTGGAAATGCACCACGTCCGGATGGAATTCATCCATGAGCATACCGATTTTCCTTTCCGCTTCTCGGTTCCAAAGGATCCTCACCGCGGCACGGAGCTTCGCACGCATTCCCATCCGCCCATCCGCCGAGTATTCGACCGGCGAAATGAAGAATCGGCTCCAAGGCGTCGGCTCGTTCTGCGGGTGCTCCATCGAGAAAAACGCGACTTCGTGTCCGCGCGATTCAAGGATCCGTGCCGTATCGAAATACGCACGCTCCGCGCCACCGCGGAGATAATGAAACTTGTTTACCAGCAATACCTTCATCAGGTTGACTTTTCCGCTTTCTTATGGGATTATAATGGAAAACATGATTCCATGCAAACTATGTCTCCCTTGGAAAATCTCGCTTACGCCATATCGGGTCGAAGCCGAGAGCGGAAGTACCGCCAATTCCTGGATCTCGTCGCGCCTCAAGCGGACGAAACCATCCTCGACATCGGCGCGAACGTCACCGAATACTCCGAAACGGACAATTTCCTCGAACGGCACTACGAGCATCCGGGAAAGATCACCGTCCTCGGCGTCGGCGACATCTCCCCGATCGAAGAGCGCTATCCGTCGGTCGCAGTCGTCTCCGGTGACGGACGGACGCTCCCGTTTCCGGACCAGTCCTTCGATATCGCCTATTCGAACGCGGTCATCGAGCACGTCGGATCGCGCGAGGATCAGCTGCGATTCCTCCGCGAGCTCTCCCGCGTCGGGAAACGCGGATTCCTCACCACGCCGAACCGGCATTTCCCCATCGAAGTCCACACCCGCATCCCTCTTCTTCATCTCCTCCTTCCGAAAGCGCTCTTCGACCGATTCCTCCGATTCATCGGCAAAGGCTGGGCGGCGGACGGATATATGAACCTCCTCTCCGAAAACGACCTCCGCACGCTGCTCCGTGATGCGGACATCCCCGATGCGACCATCATCCGCAATCGCTTCCTCGGATTCACGATGACCTTCACGGTGATATGGAAGAAATCTTAATACCATGGATTGCCGCGCTACGCTCGCAATGACAGAATAAAAAGAATTGGAACCTCCGACATTGGATCTTTCCTTTCCGGGGTTTCCAATCAGCGACGGCGGATTTATAAGGGATTTCTTAGCAAAGAAATCCCGACCCCGGGAAGGGAAGTCCGGTGGCGGGGTGAATGAGGGAGTAAAATGACTCGGAATTACAGAAAACATATGAACCCGAAAGCGATCCTTCTCTTCGTACTCATCTTCGTCCGGATGTCGCTCGACTTCTCGTCGTGGCGCTTCACTCTGCCCATCATCGACCTCACGCTCAGCCTCTCCCAGGCGCTCGGCATCGCCATAGCGCTGCTCGGGGCGACGCTCATCGTCTCGGAGCGTGAGCGGTTACGATCATTTCCACTTCTCGTCCCCTTCGGTATCATTCTACTCTTCGGGATCCTCTCCCTTTCCTATTCGATAGCACCACGCGCGACCGGACAGGATATCCTCCGCATCTTCGACCTCTTCGTCATAGGATTTCTCGCGTTTTCCGCGACGGAAAATCTCCGGAATTTCCGGAGTGTCGTCACCGCTCTCCTCGCGGCGAGCATTCTGCCGATCGCTATCGGCTTCGCACAGTTCTTTCTCGGCATCGGATTTTCTGACGAAAACGTGGATACGCCGCGCATCTTCGGGACCTTCGCCCATCCGAACACCTACAGTCTCTTCCTCTTCTCGATCGTCGCCGTCTCGATCCTGTTCCTCGCCATTTATGCCAGGATTCCGAAAAGCCGGGCGATCGGCTTCACCTTCCTCGTGCTTTCCGGAGGAGCGCTCCTCCTTACCTTCTCCCGCGTCGCCTGGGTCGCGCTCTTCGTCTTCCTCGTACTCCTTTCGCTCTGGCGGATCCGCATCCTACTCCTTCCGCTCATGCTCGCGCCGATAGTCCTCGTCGCCTTTTCCCCTTCGGTCCAGGACCGCATCCATGAAACCCTCAACCCGACTCCGGACAGCTCCGTCGTCTGGCGACAGACGCTCTGGACTGACAATGTCCGCATGGCGCAGATCGACGGTCGGCAATGGCTCGGCACCGGACTCGAGACGTTTCCGAAGACTTCCGAGGAACTGCGCGGAATCCGCTTCGGATCCAACGAGGCGCATAATGATTTCGTAAAATTCTTCATCGAGGGCGGCTATATGGGGCTCGCCGCCTTCGCCCTCTATCTCCTCTCGATCCTCTCGGTCATCACCCTTTCGTACCGCCGTGCGACGGATACCCGACTCAAGACCGTCTTCGGGTTCCTCGGAATATTCTTCCTCTCGATGTTCCTTGCCATGATGACCGACAACATCTTCAAGAACACCCCGCTCTGGTGGATCTTCTTCACCGTCCTCGGCGCCGCCCTCGGCGTACTCCGGCAGGAACGAACGGTACGAAACGACTGACAAAAAAGACAAAAGGAAAAGGGGTTCAGAATTCTCTGAACCCCTTTCGGGCTACGCCATCGATCAGAAGATCTTGGCGTAAAAATTTGCCTGGTAAGCCGCGGCATCGTCCTTGGAGGCGGCGGCGATGTTGCCATCCTTGTCAGCCTTCAAAAGAGTGATGACGTCGCGCGTCCCGTCGGGCCGCTTCATCATGAAGCGGGTCGGGCCGAAGGGGTGCGAACCCCAGGCCAGCAGGTCACCATCATGACCGACCACGACCGGAACGAGTCCGAAGGTGGAGCCGAAGACCGCCTTCGGCACCTCGACCTTGAGGGTCACGGTGTCGGCCATCGCCGCGCAGCTCATCTTGTTCACATCGAACTTCGACTTGCCGCGGGCCCAGCTCGGCCCGACACCGGTCAGGCACAACAGGCGGTCTTTGAAGACGCCCGGATCGGTCGCGTAGGCGACGACCTTGGCGGTGCCCTTCCCGGACTCGTCCGGGGCACGGAAGACGCGCTTGTTCGTGTTCGGCTCATTCTCGAGCCACACACCAGCGACGTTTGTCAACGTGACGTTGGCGACGCCGGGAGCAACCTGCTTCAGAGCCATTTCCGTCAGCCCGCCGGCCAGATCGGCAGCGAAGGCGGGGAAAATGGCAACAAACAATGCGAGTACTGCAAAAATCTTCTTCATGGTGTCCTCCTTGGACAGTTGGTGGAAAAGTACGATGTTCCCCTCATTCGGAGGGAAACTCCAAATATTCAGGGAAGTGTCAGTATACACCCTTTTTCATTTTTTGTCAAGTGGCGACGAGATAGGAACGGACACAATAGGAAAACGGATTTCCGCACCGAAAGAAACACCCACGACAGGAAAATTAAAACACGTACCGGAACTCCGAAATACGTGCTTGATGCCTTGAATTACAAATGCCTTACCGCTCGAAATCCCAGGGCGATTCCCAGACGGATTCCTTCGCAGGTTTCCGGACAGGTTTCGCGCCCTTGGACTTCATGGAGTGGTTGGTCGAGACAAAAGCGATTCCGCTCTCCTCGTCGACCATGACGCCGTCTTCCTCGAGCTCTTGTAGCATGTCCGCTCTCCGCGCTTCCGCACGGGCAAGCTTGATACCGCGAGCCATGTCCACGCCGAGATCCCATCCGAGGGCGTTCTCGCCGTCATCGAAGTTGTGGTTGACACCGATACTCGCGAAGAAAACCTTGTTCGCATCTGCGGTACCGATCCGGAGGTTTCCGGTCTTCGACGTCGGATGCTGGATGGACACACCGCCCGAAACGAACGGCCACCAATCTTCACCGGCATACAGATACTGGCGGGCCCCGATGCCCAACTTGTAGTCAAAGCGTTCGAGGTCTTTCGTATCCGCTATCGGCTTCCCGTCCCAGCTGTGTTTCACGTCGCTTGAGGTCGGGAAAAAGATGCCGAGGTATGCGTTCCATTCCGGATACCACTTCTCACCCCGCAGGTACCGCTCGTAGTTGTTGTACGCGAGCGACACGCCGACGAGATCGAAACGGCGTTGGGATTTATAGAGATCGATTTTCCCGTTCTCTTCGAGTTCGCCCCAGAGGAGCTTGCTCGAGATGTCCCATCCATCATGGCTCACGTACTTGTGTGCCAGACCGTAGAGCTTCTCGCGACCGTCCCAGCCGAAACCGGTGTCGGTCGTGCCATCAGCAATGCTGCCCTTCAACCCAAGACCGAAGTAATGCTTGCCGTTTTCCCCTTCCTTGCAGAGGAAGTACGCGGCGGCTTCGGTGTGCGAGTACCGCGTGCCGGTACTGTCTCCACCGGTGCCGAGGAACCAATCCCATTCGAAGCACGACGGGCGTGCGACTTCTTCGGACGATTCTTTCGGTTCGACGACGACTTCCGGCTCCGGCGCGACCTCAGGCTCTTTCGGGCTCTCGGTCACTTTCGGTTCCGGCGCGGGTTGCGGTTGCGGAACGACTTCGACTGACGTGTACGTCGGCGCTTCCGGAACCTCGACTGTTTCAAGTCGTGGGTTCTGGTCACTTTGGGACAGTTGCGCCCAGTTGCCACAGACCTCGAAGCGGTAAATGGTTTTCCCGCTCTTGGTCACATACTTCATGGCTTTCTGGTGAGCGGCACGGAGGATGATCTTTCCTTCCCACAGATCGTTTTTGCCGAACGACAGGCGGTACATGGATTGACCGGTAGCGATGAGAACTTCCTCACCGTCTTCGATACCCGCAAGCGCTTCCATCGCCTCGTCAGCCGTGAGACCGAATTGGCGGGTCAACGCATAGAAGCTGTCACCCTTGCCACGGAACTTATTGCCACCGACGTGTTTCCACTCGCAGAACCCTTTCAAGATCTTCGAGCAGTCGATCGTCCGGTAGCCGATCTCGACGGCAGCGACTTTGGAAGCCGTACGGGAAGCAGTTTTGCATTGCGTGCCTTCGGGAACGATCAGGGATTGACCGACACGGATCGTGTACGGCGCAGCCAGCTCGTTCGCTTCGGCGACCTTGTTCCAGCTTGACCCGCACGCGCCGCTCAGGGTGTCACCCTTCACGACGGCATAGAGCGTCACCTGCTTTTGCTTCGGCACTTCGGCCCGCTCATCCGCCTTCATGGACGAAAGCAGCGGTGAAGCGACAGCCTCCTTCGTCGCCGACACGGATGCCGGCATCGGGGCGAGCTGCTGTTTACTGTCCTGATGCTTGTTCCAGACCGGAATCAGGAACAGAGCGAGTACGATCGTGAGCGCCGCGGCGATAGCGCCGGCTTTGCTCAGATCGCTCGTGTTCCTTCCGGAAGACGAAGTCGCGGAACGTGTCCGCCCTTCGACCACGGTTTTATCCAACATGATGTTCTCCTTTTTTCCAGGATAGGAATCGGGGCGATCATCATGACCAACCCCGCCTTGCCGGATATCGTCCGGCGCGCGTGGATTGATCGGATCGGCGATAGGTGCCATGAACGCCTCGATGAAACTTTCATCATCGGGGAACTCCCTTGGCGCCTTGCCGTCTTTTTCAAGCAGTATCCATCTGATTTCACCGACATGTCGATCTGCCTCCGCCCAGAATTCCTCCTGGGTGAGACCGGCACCGAATATCCCTCCTTCCGGAAGGATGGTCGGCGCATCGGGATCGACATGGTCGGATCGATCGATCCGTTCGGGCGAAACCGTCTTGCAACGACCCCGTCCCATGAGAGCCAAAAGCCATTTCATTTTCATTGTCCACTCCTTGCTTTCAGGTTTTCCTTTTCCGAAACGGTCTCTTGCGAAACCCTTCCGGAAAAGGAGCTGGATCGGAAACGCACTCGCGCCCCCGACCCAGGATGTCATTCGTCGCTCTGCCACGAAACCGTTTCCGGCTTCAGACCGAGCTGCTCATGGGTGTCCTTACAGACACCACCCGCGAAAACTTCGCGGTTCCGGACGGCCATGCCGATCGCCGTGATCGGATTGATCGGGCCACCGGCAAGCATCGACACGCCGACCGGAGCCGATCCTCTCGAGATGAATCGATCGGAAAGACTCACTTCGGCGGTGAGCGTCGCCACATCGGCGACGTCGCTTCGGGCGGAATGCCGACCGGAGACCAGTTTCGGAAACCGGCTCCGGAGATCTTCGAGAAACCGTCTCCCAGCTTCCGTCGATTCGTCCATGATATGGATCATGTCCGAGGTGACAGGCGAGGGGTGACTCCCGAAAAATCCGTCCGGCAGCTTCCCGTGCTCGGCAAGAGGGACGATATCCCGTTTCGTCGTCTGGACGAAGCAGGCGTCTCCGGAGATCAGCGTCAGGTTCTGCCGAAGCAGGCCATTCGCTTTTTCCTCTCCTCCCGGCACGAGCACGAACATCGCTGTCCGACCCGGATTCGGAACCGCATTATACGTGCGGACCGGACCCGTCCCATCGAACGCGACTGCCCGCCACACGGAGCGACGGAGGACACGCTCATCTTTCCCGACCGAATAGGTCCGGTGATGATCGTTCATGTCCCACCGCCACACGGAAGACAGTGGGGTCGGCAACGGAATGCGGATGACCGCGAAGGATTGCTCCTTGCGGATATCCACATCCCAGAGCACGACCGACTGCCATGGTTCCTGGGGTTCGAGCGCGGACTGCTTGTCCGCGATCTTGTACCCGGTCGACGCGCATCCCCCGAGGAGGAACGCGACGAGCAATACAAACGGATAGTTTAGCATTTGTAACTCCTCGATTGTAAAGGTTCATCGGGTCTTTCCCGGGAAGAAGATTCTTCCGATGACGGAGAATCCTCTTCCCGAGAGAGAATGTCTAGACATTCTCTCCGACCTGTGCGGCGTATGATGGAAATGCTTTTTCAGATTTCCTTTCCGAGCGACTCTCACGGACGAATGCGAAAAGTGTCCAAAGCGAGGCACCAACGAGAAAGCCGAGCGCGAGCGCGACGGCGATTCCCTTCGTGTTCGGCGTCTTCTCGACGATCGGACCGGAGAGGAGTCTCACCTCGACGCTCTTCTCGTCGCCACCGCGGAAAAGCGTGTTCCGGTTCATGAGCACCTCGCTCGCCGCCTGAAGCACCCGATACGCGTCACGATCGTTCCCGCTCTTCACCTCGATGGAAATCATCCCGAGACTCGCATCCTGTTTCACGGAAACCATATCACGCCATGCCTTAAGCCGGGCGGATTTGTCCTTTTCCGGAGGAAGCATATCCCCGGTCATTTTTCCGGTCTCGATCGAGGCCTGGATGAACCGCTCACTCGTCACCGCCTCACCGAGCACCTTGCTCAGATATTCGGACGATTTGAAAGACGTGTAGAAATCCTGATTCGCCGCATTCGTCTGGACGAGCAGGAAATCCGAGCGCGCGACCACTCCGCTCCCGAAGGAAAAGAGGTACGCAAGCGAAAGCGCCGCAAAAACGAGACCGATGAATATCACCATTCCTATATGCCGTTTGAGGCTCTCCGGAAGCGAATTTCGCATATGATTTGATATGGGGGTAAGAATCCGATACGAACAACAATTCGACCCCATATAATAGCAAAAAAAACGCATCCTGTCAAGGGTGCGTTTTTCGGCACTCCGCCACGGAGAGTTAGAACAGATTGCCGATCTTTTCAAGCAGTCTGAACTGCGAGACGTCCTTGATGGTGACGAGCACCATGAGAAGGAGCAGGAGGAGGAATCCGACCGTATGTGACCACTGTTCCACGGTCTCCTTGACCGGAGACCCCTTCAACTTCTCGATGAGGATAAAGAGGATGCGACCGCCGTCGAGACCCGGGAACGGGAGAATATTGAAGATACCGAGATTTATCGAAAGGATGGCGGCGAACTGAAGCAGGTACGGGATGCCGAGGTCGCTCATCTGTTTCGTCATGACGACGATACCGACCGGACCGGTCACATCGACCCCTGCCTTTTCACCGACGAAGATGTTCTTCACGATTCCGCCAAGCGCGGACAGGATCGCAGTCGTCGTGTTATAGGTCGCCTGCGCCCCGCGGATCGGCGCCTCGTACCACGGATAACTGATGACGGCCGTCTCGGCGAACGAGACGCCGAGCGCCCCTTCGTTTTTCGGCGTCTCTTCCCGTGGTGTCCCATGGAGCGTAAGGCTCTCGCCGAATCGGTCGATACCGACGGATATCTCGGATCCGCGTTTCGCATCTATGGCCGCCTTCGCTTCCTCGAGGGTCGCTACGGGCTTCCCGTCGACGGAAAGCACATGATCGCCCGGGCGGATACCCATCCGCTCCGCCGGTGATTCCTTTGCGACTCCAAGGATCTGGATATCAGCCTTTCCGGCTCTTTCGCGGTTCTCATCGGTTATAGGCTGCGGAAATCCGAGCATAAGCACGGTCGAGAGCAGTACCCAGGCGAGCACGAAGTTCATGAACACGCCCGCACCGAGCACCTTGACGCGGATCCACGCCGATTTTCCGGCGAAGCTCCCCGGCTCAAGCGAAGCGTTCTGATCCTCGCCGCGGATACGGACGAATCCGCCGAACGGGATCCAGTTGAGTGAGAAGATCGTCGTATCCGGATGGATATCGGCATTCCCGGAAACGAATTTCCATTTCCCGGTCGCCTTGTCGCGGTATGCTCCGGCGAGGCGCGGCGGAAAGCCGAAACCGAACTCGTCCGCGATGATGCCGTTCCGCGTGGCAGTGAGGAAGTGTCCGAGCTCGTGCACGAAGACAAGCAGACCGAGAAGGAGAAAAAAGAGGACGATGGTGAAAAAGGTCATAGAACCCTGAATGTCAAAATCCAAATGTCAAACGACAAATCAAGTTCCAATAACGAAATGATAAAAATTTCGAAATTTGAACTTTTGTCATTGATTTGACATTTGAAATTTGAGTTTTGAATTTATACGGTTAATATCTCCTCTTCCTTCTTCTTCCGCAGGATCTCGAGCTCGGCATTCCAACGATCGACTTCCTTCTGAAGATCCTCTTTCCCGCGGAACTTGTCGTCCTCGCTTACGGAGCCTCCCTTCTCAAGTTCCTGGATATCCTTCCAGACATCCTCACGGATCGTCCGGATCGAGACACGAGTCTCCTCCGCTCGCGCGTTGAGCGCCTTCGCAAGCTCCTTCCGTCGCTCCTCGGTCGGCTGCGGCAAGGCAAGTCGGATCACATGTCCGTCGTCCGCCGGGTTCAATCCCAGATCCGACGTCCGAATCGCATCCGCGACTGCGGCGACCATGCCCTGATCCCATGGCTGGATGACGATGAGACGCGGCTCAGGAACGGTGATACTCGCCATCTGTTTGAGCGGCATCTTCGAGCCGTAACAATCGACGAGCAGATCCTCGACGATCGACGGATTCGCCCGCCCCGTCCGCAGCTTCGCCGCCTCGACGGAGAAATGCTCGACTGTCGACCGGAATGCGGATTCCTTGCCTGCTATGATCCCTTTCACGTCCATACGCTTTCTGATTTACTATTTGAAACTTCGAAGACCGATGATCATATATTTCGGATCGAACGGGTCGTACGCGACGAACGACGCGTCGCGATCGACGGAAAGCGAGGTTATCGCCCAGGTCTCGCCGCTGTTCACCGATTTATAGAACGCCCTCCCGGACACGAATACGATCTCCTTCGAATCCTTCGGATTGACCGCTATCGAACGTATCGGGAACTGCTTCGCGCTTTCGATGATGTTGATCTCGTACCAGTACTTCCCATAATCAGTACTCCGGAACAGTCCGGCCATCGTCCCGGCATAAATCGTTCCGGAGACACTCGGATCCGAGGTAATGGAAACGATGCCCTGCGGCATCTGATTTTTCTGATTCCGCTCCGAAAGTTCCTGAGCCTGCTTCTGTTTCCTCTGCGCGCCATTCTGATCGCCTTTCGCCGAAAGCTTCGACGCAGCATCTCGGATCGCCTGAACTTCTTTCCGCTTCGCTTCCTCCCAATCGATCCACTGCGCACCGCCATCGGGCGAATAATATACCTTCTGACCGATAGCGAGAAGGTAGGATACCAGCTTCTTCCTCGCATCAAAGACGATATCGGAGACTCTTCCATCTATCTTGTTTCCGATGTTTCTCCAGGTATTGCCGCCGTCGACACTTTTCACGACCGTACCCGCACTCGTTCCGGCAAAAATGACGTTGCGATCCGCGAAGTGTTGCGAGAGCGCGGAAACGAACGTTCCCTTCCCCGGTTCGGAATAGATATCCTTCCAGTTCTCGCCGCCGTCATCCGTCCGGAACATCTTCCCCTGCTCCCCGAGCACGCCGGAGGCGAACATCCGCCTGTCCGGATCGTTCTTGTCCGGAATGAAGCTGTAGATCTTCTTCGGCGGGAAAACGATTTGTTTCCACGTGTCGCCGCCGTTGTCGGTGCTGAATATGCCGTTGTCGACGGTGCCGACGAAAACCGATGCCGGCTTCGAGGGGTGGTAGGCGATGGAAAGTATGTCAGCCTTCTCGATCAGCGTCGCCTCGTCGATCTTCGACTGCGAAAAGAATGTCCCGCCACCATCGTCACTCTTCCATATACTACCCCTCCCTATCGCCGCCGAGAGCCCGCCCGGGAGCTCCGTCTCTTCCGGAGCCGTCTGTTTCGGTTGAGGAACGAGCGAACAGCCGGAAAGGGCCAACGCGAAGAGCGGTACGACGACGAATCGGAATTTTTTCATATGATCATCATTTTTTCAAGTATACCAAAAAGCCGGGGAAAAACAAAAAAAAGCCGGAGATCCTCGGGGATTCCGGCAAGACAGACTGCCTTTCGTTTTAGGGGGCGTCGACGAGACGCTCTGGTGGAAGCAGAAACGGGCTTCCGGCGGCGCAGGGGCTGCCATACTCACCGAATACGTGTCCTGCCATCACCCACTCGGCATCCGGGTTCGCACTTTTCATGAGCCTCCAACGTCGTTCAGGCGAAAGTTCACTTTTCGGAATCACCTTGTGGATCTCTTCACAGCAGGGACATACGCCGAATTCCGACATCTTCATTCCTCCTTTGCAAAAGAACTGAAAAACCGCGATTTTGATTCCAGGTTGACACGATAACATGAAAAACGTGATCCGTCAAGTAGTCGTCATTGACGCGGAGGCGGAAAAAATGTAGAATCTTCTTGTTTCCGGATACGCATGGGTGCGTAGCTCAGTCGGTAGAGCAGTGGCCTTTTAAGCCAACGGTCGAGGGTT
>CAYRYX010000005.1:0-22106 GCA_964428755.1 uncultured Bdellovibrionales bacterium
TTAGGACGCCAGGTTTTCATCCTGGTAAGAGGGGTTCGACTCCCCTACGGGCTACGTACGTACGAAAACCGCCTTCCGGCGGCTTTCACTTTTTCTTGAGCAGTTCCTTGAGGAGCTTCGCCTTCGCCCGATGGAGCCGGCTTGCGACCGTGTTTTCCGGCGCCCCGAGAATCTCAGCGATTTCCGCGTATGGTTTCTCAAGAAAATAGCGGAGTACGATGAGCTCCCGATCCTTCTCGGGGAGATTCGCAAGCGCCGCGCGGAGTCCGTCGCTCGCCTCCTGCCGGATCCATTCCTCTTCCGGCGTCTCGCTCTCCCCGGCAGCGCCGAGCTCATCCTTGGACTGCGCGATATCCTCCCAGGACACGAGCTTCCGTCGGTTTTTCTTCTTGAGATAGTTCACCGCCTCGTTGTGTGCGATACGGTAGATCCACGGCGAGAACCGTTTCCTCGCGTCGAACCGCGGAAGCGCGTTATACGCCTTCACGAAAACTTCCTGTAGGATATCCTCGCACTCGTCGCCCGCGAGCGTGAGGTGCCGCAGGTAGAGGCAAAGTTTTCCGTGATACCGCATGACGACCTCCTTGAAGGCGCCTCCTTCGCCTTTCTTCGCCCGCCGCAGGAGAGCGCGGTCGTCCCCGGTCCGTTTTGTCATAGGAAAGGTGTTCCTTGTGTTTTAGCACAGCTACCGATAAAGTAAAGCCATGACTCAGGCACACATCCTCTCCATAGAAACCTCCTGCGACGAGACCGCAGCGGCCGTCATTCGGTATGACGGCGCCGATTCGACCGTGCTTTCGAGCGTCGTCTCCTCGCAGATCGAGCTTCACGCACGGTACGGCGGCGTCGTCCCGAACCTCGCCGCGCGCGAGCACGTACGCAACATCATCCCTGTCATCGAGGAGACTCTCGAGAAAGCCGGCATCACCCGGGACGGCATCGACGCTATCGCCGTGACCCAGGGGCCGGGGCTCATCCCCGCGCTCCTGATCGGCGTCTCCGCCGCCAAGACCCTCGCTCTTGTCTGGCAGAAACCGCTCCTCGGGATCCACCATATCGAGGGACACATATATGCGAACTTTTTAAGTTCGTATAATGACAAATTTCAAATTTCAAATTTCAAATCAAAACCCAAAGAACAAATTACAAATGCCAAACAGACGGATGGGGACATATTTCCTTTGCTCGCCTTGGTGGTGTCCGGAGGGCACACGCAACTCGTCCTGATGCGCGACCATTTCGAATATGAGATTCTCGGCGAAACACGAGACGATGCCGCCGGCGAAGCCTTCGACAAAGTGGCGCGCATCCTCGGGCTGCCCTATCCCGGAGGACCAGCTATCGCAAAGCACGCCCGCGCTTTTTGCGATAGCAATAACCAATTACCAAATTCCAAGATACAAACAAACCCCAAGAAACAAATTCCGAAACACGAAGCGAAAACACGAAAATCTGCAATCTCAAATCTGCAATCTGCAATTACCTTGCCTCGTCCCATGATCGACTCCGACGATCTTGATTTCTCGTTCTCCGGTCTCAAGACCGCCGTGCTCTATCTCGTCAAGGAAAACGAATCACGAAAAACCGATGAAGATTTCATAAACGAAGTCGCGCACGAGTTCCAGGATGCGGTCGTCGATGTGCTTGTTTCAAAAACCCACAAAGCGATCGAGGTGCATTCCCCGAAGACCGTCATCATCGCCGGCGGTGTCTCGGCGAATGAGGAGTTACGTAACCGGTTACGTAACTCGATCGAGACCGATTTCCCGGAAACGACCTTCATGATGCCCGAATTCAAATACTCCCTCGACAACGCCGCGATGATCGGCGCGGCCGCCGCCATCCGCTTCGCCCGCCTCTCCCCCGACAAGCGCGAGGCGCTCAAAAGCAATGCCCTCACGATGGATCCGAACGCGAATCTTTCACTCCAGGTATCATGAATATCCTCATCGTCGATAATCAGACAAAACATCTCGAGGAAATCTGCCGGCTCTTACCGGATGTTCCGACCGTTATCCGTTGGGATACGCTCTCCACAAACGAAAACGACGCGCTCGGGCGTGACCTTATCATCCTTTCCGGCGGAACGGATATCCCTCCCGTCGCGGAATACGAGGAATTTTTTCTCATCCAAAAAAGCATTATCCTCGGATCAAGCGTCCCAATCGTCGGCGTCTGTCTCGGCGCACAGATCATTGCGCGGACGTTCGAAGCGGATCTCCGTGACCTTGGGAAGAAGCGCGAGGGCATCGTCACCGTGACTCCGACCGAAGCCGGGACGAACCTCCTCGGCATCCGCTCACCGTTCAGTGTCGCCGAAGCGCATCGTTTCGTGATTCCCTCGCTTCCCGATTCCTTCGACATCCTCGCCACATCATCCGACGGCATCGAAATTTTCAAGCATAAAGAACGCCCGCTCTGGGGGCTTCAATTCCATCCGGAATATCTGCCAGGAGAAACTTCCGGAGACGAAGTATTCGCAAACATCCTCCGGTATTAGACAAAAAACCGTATAGCTTCATAGGCGGGTCAGCTCTTGATCTGCCGTCCGCTTCGCCCGCCTCTCCACCGAGGAACGCGAGCAGCTGAAATCAAATTCCCTTTCCCTCGACCCGAACGCGAATTTGTCACTCACATAAAAAAACTCCCCCGCGATAAATCTGCGAGGAAGTATATTCTTTCATTCAACGATCTCAAATCTCCCTATGAGAAAGCAGGGCTCCTGGTAGCCACCTTCGGCGTGTTTGAAGATTGGATTGTGAATTTCATTGAAGCGCAGCCCGACTCCGTAGTCTGTGAAAATGACGTCCCTGATGGTATAAATCTCTCCTTCCTCAGGAATCGTGATATCTTCAGGATCGAACGGATCAGATAAGCGCTTCTTGGCAGATCCATCAACGCAAAGAACCTTCTGGCCTCTTTTGAACGCACTTTTCGGCATAACAATTCTCCTTTTCTGCCGTTAAAAAAGAACTGAGAACTGCAAAAATTAACATGCCGATCATAATCCTGTCAAGAAGAAGAATCCTTGAACCCGCGCGTTTTCCCTGCTACTATGGGAAACATGGATACTGAAATACCGAAGGCATACGATCCGAAGGCATGGGAAGACGATCTCTACCGTAAGTGGGAAGAGAGCGGTTTTTTCAATCCGGATATCTGCATCGAAAAGGGAATCACCGACGCGACCAAGCCGGCATATTCCATCGTCTTACCACCACCGAACGTGACCGGAACGCTCCATGCGGGACATGCCGCCATGCTCGCCATCGAGGACACCATCGTCCGTTATCATCGCATGAAAGGTGATCGGACACTTTGGCTCCCCGGGACCGACCACGCCGCCATCGCGACTCAGAGCAAAGTCGAGAAGATCCTTATGAAAGAGGAGGGCAAGAATCGTCACGACCTCGGCCGCGACGAGTTCCTCGCGCGTGTCGAGCGCTTCGCCGCGGACAGTCATGACACCATCGTGAATCAGTGCAAGAAGATGGGATCGTCTCTCGATTGGTCGCGTGAAGCTTACACGTTCGACGAGAAGCGGAGTCTCGCCGTCCGTACCGCTTTCAAGAAGATGTACGACGACGGACTCATCTATCGCGGATACCGTCCCGTCAACTGGTCGGTCAAGGGTCAGTCCACCTGCTCCGACGACGAGCTCGTCTCCGTCGACCGGAAGGCGACACTTTCCACGTTCAAATATTCGAAAGAGTTCCCTATCGCTATCGCCACGACCCGCCCCGAAACCAAGCTCGGTGATACCGCCGTCGCGGTGCATCCGGACGATGAGCGGTACAGGAATCTCGTCGGACAGACCTTCGAGATCGACTCCTTCGCTGGAGGATCGAAGCTTTCCATAAAGATCATCGCCGACGAGATGGTGGATCCGGCTTTCGGCACCGGCGCCGTCGGCATAACCCCCGCACACAGTCACGCCGACTACGACTTCTACCTCCGCCACAAGGAATCGGACGAGATTGCCTTCGCGCCGCACGACGAGCCCGTCATCGGCACGGACGGGAAAATGACCACGGCGGCGGGCGAGGCATATGCCGGACTCTCCGTCCTCGAGGCGCGCGAAAAAGTCATCGCATCGCTCCGATCATCGGGACTCCTCGAGAGCGAAACGGAGATCGATCAGAGCGTCGGCACGAGCGACCGATACGAGGATGTCGTCGAAGTCATCCCGATGAAACAGTGGTTCATTGACGTGAACGAGAAATTCATACGCGATTCGGAACGGGATCCTCGTGAAGTATCACTCAAACAGCTCATGCGGGAATCCGTTTCCTCGGGACGCGTCACCATCCTCCCTGACCGGTTCGCGAAGACCTATTTCCACTGGATCGACAACCTCCGCGACTGGTGCATCTCGCGCCAGATCTGGTTCGGACACCGCATACCGGTATGGTACCGAATACAGGAAACAGGGAACAAGGAACAGGGAGCAGAGGAAATCTACTGCGGAGTAAATCCACCGGAAGGCGAAGGATGGAAACAGGATCCGGACACGCTCGACACGTGGTTTTCGTCGGGGCTCTGGACCTTCTCGACGCTCGGCTGGCCGGATACGGAAGCCGATGATTTCAAAAACTATCATCCGACGAATCTTCTCGAGACCGGGTACGACATTCTCTTCTTCTGGGTCGCACGGATGATTCTCATGACCGAATACCTCGTTGGGACGCACCCCTTCGATATTGTCTACCTTCACGGGCTCGTCCGCGACGGAGAGGGGCGCAAGATGTCCAAGAGCCTCGGCAATACGATCGATCCGCTCACGGTCTCGGAAGAACACGGCGCCGACGCCCTGCGCATGGCGCTCATGTCCGGCGCGACTCCTGGAAACGATATGAAGCTCGCAGGCGACAAAATCGTCGCGATGCGCAACTTCACCAACAAGCTCTGGAACATCGCGCGCTACGTCGGCACGATGAGCGCGGGCACGGACGGACAGATCGTTCCGAAGTCCGATGCCGATCGTGATCTCATGAGAAAACTCGAACGCGTTATCGCGGATGTGACGCGCCATCTCGACCGATACGAATTGTCGCTTGCGACCGAAACGCTCCGGGCGTTCACTTGGGATGACTTCGCTGACTGGTATGTCGAGGTTCACAAGATCGAGAAGAACGATGCGCTCCTCCGATACGTGTTCGACACGATACTCAAGCTCTGGCACCCCTTCATGCCTTTTGTCACCGAAGCGATCCACCAGACGCTCCACCTCGACCAGAGCGAGTTCCTCATGATTGCAAAGTGGCCGGAATTTTCCTCCACGCATGAAACGATCGCGGACGAAAACCGGTTCGAGCTCGTGAAAGATCTCATCGTGAAGATTCGCAATATCCGTTCCGTCTATCATATCGACCCGGCCGTAAAAATGGTCGTGAGTGCGCGCGACGGATCGGAACGAACGATCCGCGACAACGAGGAGGTCTTCAAACGACTCGCTCGCGTGAGCGAGGTACAAACCGCCGGCGCCAATACTCCCGAGCACACCCTCCTCATTCAGTCGGGGCTTCTCCAGGTGTTCCTCCATCTCGACGGAGCGATCGATATCGAAAAGGAGAAGGCGCGTATCGGAAAAGAACTCACTGAAACGGAAAAATATGCCGCTTCGCTTGAGACGAAACTTTCGAACCCGAGCTTCACCGACCGCGCACCGCAGGCACTCGTCGAACAGACCAGGGTCGCCCTCGATGCCACCCGCGCAAAAACCGAAGAACTTCGCGCGCATCTTTCTTCACTCGGATAGACCATGAAACCCCTTCTCGCCGGAGTACTCGCCGCATTCGCGGCGCTCATCCTCGAACTCATCGTTTCGGTCCTCCCGGAATACGGGTTCGTGCCCCCGGAAACGTTCATGGCCGCCACCGGGTTCACGCCGATCCTTCTTCTTGTTTTCGCATGTGTCGAAGAACTGGCGAAAGCGGTCTTCCTTTGGAAAATCACTCCGATCATCCGTGAATCATCTCCGTTCCTCATCCGTACCGCACTCTTCGCCACAGGCTTCGGCGCCACGGAAATCCTCATCGCGTTTTCCTCCCGTCCGGACCTCACGGCGCTTCCCGCGATCGGCATTTTTTCCGTCCATATCGCGACCGTCTTCCTCTACGCCGTGACTCTGGAAAAATCTCCGCGATGGCTGCCGATCTCCGTTCTCTTCGGCATCCTGCTCCATTTCCTCTACAACGCGGTTCTCGCCTGAAAGGATGTTTCCACCAATCTTGCGCGACCACGGCAAATCCGGTATACTTCCATCGAAATCACTAACACCGACATTATGGCGACCAAAGAGAAAAAATCATTCTTTGAACGATTGACCGGCGCGAAGCGCGTCGAAGACGGCGAGGGGGCTTCGCTCCCCATCTACGAGGAAGAGGAGACTTCGCAGTTTTCCATGAATACCCAGAGCGAGCCATCCATGCCGATGGAAGAACAGCCGGCTTGGAGCACGCCCTCATACCAGCCGCAGGTTCAGATACAGGCTCCGATGCAACAGGAAAACGACGCCGAAGGACAGCTCACGATCGACGTCTATCAGACCGAGATGGAAATCGTCATAAAGTCCACCATCGCCGGCGTGAAACCGGAGGACCTCGACGTGACGATCAACAACGACATGGTCACGATCAAGGGCGAGCGAAAGAATGAAGAGGTCGTCGACAACGGGAACTACTACTACCAGGAATGCTATTGGGGAGGATTTTCCCGCTCCGTGCTCCTTCCGGTCGACGTCATCCCGGAAAAGGCCGACGCTTCCCTCAAGAACGGCATCCTCACGATCCGCCTTCCGAAGGCCGACACGACCAAAGTGAAGAAGATCCAGGTACGCGGGTTCTGACCGATCGGATCGCTTCCGCCCCGGATTGACTCCGGGGCTTTTTCTCTCCTTCCGCTCCGGACGAAAAACCGGTACAATCAGAGGAAACCGAAAAACGATGAAGTACACGGATATACCGGTTCTACCGACTTTTCTCGCGGCACTCGTCATGGGTGGCAGCTCCGTTTTTTCGACCGCCGATGCGCTTACGGTCGAGGTCGGATCGTTCCGGGAGGACGTCCCGACCGAAACGACGGCCACGTGGTTTTCCATCGGAACGAAACTCATTCCCGTCTCGCCGATACGATCGGAAATCGAAAATATCTCCTTCTGTGAGACACCGGTACTCTGCTCATGGAACCTGTCCCGCCGCTCCCGTGAAACGACGATCGTCAGGACGACAAGCGAAACGGATCCGGACACCATCCGGAGCTATGCCGTCGTGCTCTCATCGAAAGCCGTCCGTGAACCGAAGAATGCCAGATTCGGGGCGGATGAAAGCGGATCCCTTGTCGTTATCGAGCAGAGTGAAACCGGTATCGCGATCGACGAATCCGCCGCTGTCACCGCCATAGAGGAGGCGCTTCGTATCGGATCCGAAGTCGCGCACGTACCCGTACAAGCCCGGGAACCGGAAATCTCATCGGACGACCTCGAAGCGCTCGGGATCCGCGAGCTTATCGCCGAGGGTGTGACGAACTTCGCCGGCTCGCCGAAAAACAGAGTCCACAATATCAAACGTGCACTCGAACAATACGAAGGCATCATCATCCGTCCGGACGAGGAGTTTTCCTTCGTGAAATATCTCGGCGAAGTCGACGGCGAACACGGATATCTCCCCGAGCTCGTCATCAAATACAACAAGACCGAACCGGAATTCGGCGGTGGTATCTGTCAGGTTTCCTCGACCGTCTTTCGCGCGGCCGTAAACGCCGGGCTCAAGATCACCGCGCGAAAAAATCATGCCTACCCGGTTCGCTACTACAAGCCATACGGCATGGATGCGACCATCTATATCCCGAACCCGGACCTCCGTTTCACCAACAATACCAGACACTCCATTCTCATCCTCTCATCGATCGAAGGATCCACGCTCACCTTCAGCTTCTACGGAACAAAGGATGGGCGAACGGTCACCGTCGATGGACCGCATATCCTCGAATCCAATCCGGACGGCAGCATGAAAACGACATTCTCGCAGAAGGTCGTCGACGCCTCCGGGAACACCGTCATCGACGACGATTTCCCTTCAAACTACAAATCGCCCGATCTCTATCCGCATTTCGAGATTCTCTCCGAAAAGCCGAAGGAATGGACGAAAAAACAGTGGTCGGAATATCTTATCCAGAAAGCCGACTACGAAGCCAAGCTCCGCGCCGCCTATGCGACCGTCGTCCGGACGACGGACAATTGACGAAAGCGGGTTTCTTTGCTACTCTATGCCCATGTTGCTGGAAACGGGTCGTTAGCTCAGTTGGTAGAGCAGTGGCCTCTTAAGCCAACGGTCGCAGGTTCGAATCCTGCACGACCCACCCGTTTCACGGAAAAGTTCCGATCCGCCCTTGTAGCTCAATGGATAGAGCAGGGGTCTTCTAAGCCCTTGATGCAGGTTCGATTCCTGCCGAGGGCACAGGAAGAAAAAATAGCGCGACGAAGACCCCAGTGGGGTGACTATCGTTCAATGGTAGGACAATGGTTTGTGGTACCATGAATCAGGGTTCGATTCCCTGTAGTCACCCCAGTGGGGTTTGTCGTCTCCAGCCGACGCCCCGATAGCTCAACGGATAGAGTACCGGTCTTCGGAACCGAGGATGGGGGTTCGATTCCCTCTCGGGGCACAAAAGCGAAGCGTTGTGAGCCGAGAGCAGGTCACTGCTCGGCTCGCGAAGGGAGGAGAAAGGCGGAGCGATGTTTCGCAAGCATGCGAAACCGCGAGCCGGAGTCGAGAAATTTTTTGTGCGGCGGCGCAAAAAATATTCGTGACCGATTCCCTCTCGGAGCACAGGAACGAAACAAGATACCATTCCACGACACGGAATGGTATCTTGTTTGACTTTACGTCGTTTCAGGTCTATACCTGAGAACAAGAGACAGCCCGTCCCCGCATCAGTCAACCGGAAATTCCCGGCCTTCACAATCGAAAGGAGATCGACATGAAACGCCTACTGCTATTGTTCTGCATCATCTTCGCGTCTATCGCCATCGGCTCCGCATGGAGCGAGGACGGCAAGAAACCGAAGAAGCCCTACCCGACGGTCCTGGTGAAAAAAGCCAAGAAAGCGGTTCCGAAAATCGCCAAGGCGCCACCAGTAGCGCCGGCTACCTTTTCGGCAGCAGCTTTACCGGATGCAGGAGAAATGACCGCTCCGACGAAGGCGGAGGTATTGCCGCCGACTCCGTGGCAAGCGATCGCCGCGGAACAACCACCCGTAACAGTGGTCATAATCAGCCCGACCACACCGATGGCGACACCACCACCGACCAACCCGTACCTCCAACAGACGAGTTACCGGAGCAGTGCAGATCAGTCCCTTCCGATGCCCGGCGCAAGTCCGTTCGAGAGCCTGAAATCCGCCGCACGCCTCATTCTGCCCGACGGAATAGGGCAGATGCACCCTCCGTTGTATATAAAATACATCGAGCAGCCGCGAACGGCCTACTCGCAAAACGAGAAGCCGATACTGTTGTTCGAAGTGAGTTGCCCGACAAAGGCGCTCTTCGGATTCGATACGCCCATCGTATATGCCATCCAACTCGGAGTGGACCAGGTCATCGCGTTGGCGAATACCGCCGACATACTCCCAGTCGAACTCCAGAAGGTGTGCAACTGACGACACAACCCCGCAGCCGGACACGGTTACGGGGATTTTTTTGACATCATCTCTATTGGCTTCCTTATGCCATAATTTCGTACTCTTGACAAGAGTTGACAATGGGTGTATACTGTGTCCAGCGCAGGGGGAAGCGTCTCGTTTGACGCCCTCCTGTTTTTTAAAAACATTTTTTGAAGGAGAAGATCATGAAAGCACGTAAATGCTTCATGTGCCGTCTCCTCGCGAAAGCGTACGAGATGGCAAAACGGCGCGGTGAAAAATGCGCTTTCTGCGCTTTCGTCGCATTCATTCTCTCGATGCCCATCGGTGCCTGCGCGAACGATACGGAAACCGAAAGATGCATCGAATCGATCATCCCGGCCGCTCCGGAGCAAGTCGTCATCCAGCTCCCGAACACGCCGCTCTGCTGGTTCATCAAGAAGCTGACCGGAAAAGACGTTCCGACTCCACGCGCATTCGCCGTCGCTTTCGCGAACAGCGCCGCACATGCGGCCGGCACCAACCTCCGCTTCGAATAGAAGCGCTCCCCGACTCCCCTCCACGAGAATCTTCGTGTGAGAGCCGGGTTTTGTTTTCCGAAGATCCGGACCCTTGACAGGGTTTTCTTTTTTTTATAGACTTCCTTTCCTCTTCCAGAGGAGCAGGATGGAATCAGCTCCCTTGCCGGAAGATTTCTTCCGACCGGAGCGCTGCTTCCTTCCATGCTGCCCGCGAGGGCACGCTCATTTATCCCTCGCATCCCGTTTACGGGAAATATCCGTTTTCGACAGGCTCGCCCATCTTCGGCGATGAAATCATTCATGCCATCATGTCGATCTTCGGATCATTTTCGCAAGGAGGAAGCGGTCGTTTTTTCACAAATAAATAGCGCCTGAACAAGCCATAACCTGTTCAAACCACGCACCAGAAGCGCCAAGACCCAACATCGAGCAATCGCGCTCAGGATTCAATCCACAAGTGTTATCACTCAAACAAGCCTCATTTCCTATCTATCCTGCGAGTCGCACTAAGTGACCCTAAAGTTACTCCGCATGGAGTACAATGCACGATAAGATTGAAGCTTAACAAGTTTGTGCCCAGAGATCTCGGGGCCTTATGACGAGATCATCAGCAAGGAGAAATCCATGCGCCAAACCACCGCCCCACCCGTCACCAACACCCTGGAGACGCTGAAGATGATGCCCATTGCCTGCCCCGCCTACCTGGGCCAGCCCGCCGCCATCGGCGCCGGTTGCGCCGACTAACCCGGCCCCCGAAGCAGCACGCCGCCCCATTAGGCCGGTCCGCCGCCCGCATCGTCTCTGCGGCCGACCGTTGCCCAATCCACTTGGGGCACCCGCCAAGAGGACTCGTCCTCACGGCCCAAGAGCCCCTCAACGAGGGAATCTCAACGCCCCCGAACTTCGGTTCCGGGGGCTTTCAATTTTTCCAACAAAAAAATCCCGGAAAGTTTCGGGGCTCTTCGCTTCATCCATGATGACAACACCGTATTCCGGATTCAACTCCCGTATACGAACACGTCGAGCGCTCGGGAGAAGATGATCAATGAGAGCGCTCCCGCAAAGAACGCGATGATGAGGAACGCCGCGGTGGCGTTCACCCGGCAGGTCTTCACGAGCTTGAAACGATCCCCGAGCCAGGAGTAGCTCATCCCCGTCTCCCGATCGATATTTCTCGTCATAAGCGATTCTTATTATGCCTTTTCCGGAATCAGAGCTTCGAGCGCGTCGCGGACGGAAACGATACCGACAAGCCGCCGACCGTCGTCGACGACCGGAATCGAACTGTACCCGGTCTTTCGTATCATCTCAAGCAGCGCTTTCACGTCATCGTTCTCACTGATCGTCGTACAGTCTTTCGTCATGATATCACCGGCCTTCGCAAGGAGAAGCGTCCGGACCTCTTCCTTCTCATCAACACCCGCGGTCTCCGGAAACCGGAGTTTCTGGAGCAGCTCGATATACGACGGGATATAGATCTCCTCGGAAGCGTTCTTGGTGAAAAAGTCCGACTCGGCGATGATGCCGACCAGATACATATGTTCATCTATGACCGGAACCGCATGGATCCGATTCCCGGATATGAGCCGCGCGACATCAACGACGGAGTCATCCTCCTTCGCCGTTATCACCTCACGAGTCATGATTTCGGATATGTTCATACCGACAATATACCACGGATACAGTCATATCGCAACAGGAACCGGTCAGAGTCCGATCGCCGGCTATTTCATCTTCAGCACGTCGATCACTTTGCCGTTGATGACGAAATGATCGTCCTCGGTAAGGAATATCGGCTTATGTTTCTTGTCGGTCGATTCCGGGAGCAGAACGACGTTCTTCCCGTTTACCGATCGGTATGTCTTCACGGTCGCAAGACCGTCGATCGCGACCAGGACCTTGTCGCCGTTGTCGTAGTGCCGCCAGGAAGAATCCACGAGGATGAAATCCCCGTTCTGGATCGTCTTGCCGTTCACGCGCGCCTTGTTCATGGAGGTACCGGACACCTGGATCGCGAAGACGGTCCGCGCGTTCCGGACGATCTTTTTCGACACCTTGAGATACCCTTCGATATACTGGTCCGCGAACATCGTCGCCGCCCCCGCATTCGCCATGCCGAAGACCGGCACATCAAGGAAACTCTCGCTCGTGACCCCCTTGAGCCGGATTCCCCGGTCCTCGCTCGTCCGTTCTATGTACCCCTTCTCCTCGAGCTCGTTCAGGTACAGGAAAAAGCTCCGGAGGCTCTTCAGCTTCAGCCCGAGCCGGCCCGTCTGATCCCGGAGCTCGCGCACTGTCGGCATCTCCCCGTTCTCCGAGAAGAAATCCTTGATCGCCTGCAGGACGATTTTCTGCTTCGGTGTCAGTATCTGCATAGATTTGTGTTAATTATTTCCAACCGTATTCACTGTAGAAGACCCCGTCACGGATACATTCCACCGCCTTCCGCACATAGGGAATGACGTTTTCCGGGAGATCCGTCACGTCGAACCAGGAAAGGTCGTCGCACTTGTGCGGCTCCTTGTTCTCTATATCTCCATCCCATCGAGTCGCCTCCAGGAAAACATCGACCCGTTCATTGAGTCCGTCTGATTCCCCGGAATCCCGATGCATGACATGCACGACCTTCAGATTTTTCGGATCGATATCGATCCCCGCCTCTTCTTTCGATTCCCGGATAATGGTTTCGGTAAAAGTCTCACCCGCATCCACGTGCCCCGCCACCATGCTGTAGTTCCCGTCCTCGTACCCGGTATTGAATCGACGGAGCAGGAGAATCTTCCCTTCCTTCCTCAATATGAGATACGATGCCGGCACGACCTTGTTCCGTTCTTTCGCCATATATAAGTATGTTTACTACTCTTACACTGTGTAGTATATATCGATATGAAAGTTTGTCAAACAACCGGCAAACAAAACAAAAAAACACCCATTGCGGGCGTTTTTTCAGAAAGATATCGCGATCTTTTGCGGTTGGTCCTTGATTATTCTCTGAGAAGGGGTTCATGCCGATAAATCGACATGACCGACCGTTTGGTTTGAGAAGCTGATACTAGTCAACAACTCTACACCTTATCTCCCTAGAAAGGAGGTGATTCGAGGGAACAAAAGGCAAAAAAATAAGCCTCAATCGCCGTAATGGCAATCAAGGCTCGAAAAGACTCCTGGGAAAATCAGTACTGCGCCGCACTCAGACCGAGACCGTAGGCGACACTCGTAAAAGCGTCGATGGGCAACAGCTTTTCTTCTCCGAATCGTTCCAGGAAAATCCTCCGAATTTTCGGGATGAACGAGGAGCCACCGGTGAGTAGCACCGAGTCAATATCCTGCGGACTCACTCCGGCTTTCGCTAGGGTTCTGTCTACGCAACGGCTGATTTCGTTGAATTTGTCGTCTGCGATCTCCTCAAACTCCGCCCGAGTAATCGTCTCCCGGATTTCTATGCCTTTCTCGGAGAACTCAATGACTGCAGACTCGTTTTTGGAAAGCTCCCGTTTCGCCCGCTCAATGGTCCGGAATAGCATGTAGCCGAGGTTTTCGACGACAAGCGTATTCAGGTTCTCTATAGCCTCCTTATCCTTCTCATTCATACCGCGGAGCGAGCGGATGATCTGGAGCGTAGTCCGATCGCGGAGCTGTGGAATCATATGCCACTGACAAAGCGTGTGCGAGATCCAAATCGGAACCTCGAGCGTTTGACCAACTGATGTGCTATGAATCCTCACCCCTCTCCCGAACAATGGCGTCAGCTTGTGCCACATAATGGAAGCGTCGAAGGCATCACCAGCGACGTACACCCCACCAGTGGCGAGGATGTCGCCATCGCGGTTTTCCCTTGGGTCGTGCTTCCCGCCCCGGAGGCGCATCACCACGAAGTCCGACGTGCCACCACCGAAGTCACCCATCAGGACAAGTTGCTCCTTCCCTTCCGGAAGACTCGTTTCGTAGGCAAGCGTCGCCGCGATCGGTTCGTACACGAAATGGACATTCGTGAACCCGGAACGCAGAGCGGCAGTCCGAAGCCGTTCCTCCGCAAGGAGATCCAGCTCCCGGTCATCCGAGAAAACCACCGGGCGACCCATCACGACCGTATCCACAACGTGACCGACGTGGAGCTCACCGCGATGTTTGACCGACTTGAGGATGAGCGCGATGAGGTCTTCGATCTCGTAGCGCTTGCCATAGACATAGGTCTCCGCAAAGCTCTTGTTCGGCAGGAACGCTTTGATCGACTGCATAAAGCGTCCATAGGATCCACCATACGCGACATACTGTCGGATGGCTTCTTCGCCAACCTCGACATTCTTCTCCTCGTCAAAGAAAATGACCGACTTCAGCGTCTTCGCGGAGACGCCGGCCGAATCAATATCAATCACATCCACGCTTCCGTTCCGCGAAATAGCGAGCACGGAATTCGTGGTACCAAAGTCAAGACCGAAGGCTATACTCATTTCTCTTCACCTCTCACTCAGTTGTAAAAGTCCAACGTAATACTATAACATCATAAAAGAAATAAGACAAGAGTCACCGTTCACATGAACAGGCACTCCCGTAGGTTATCAACGAGTTGCTCAAGACCAGCTTTTTTGCGAGAAAAAAGCGCTGTCCGCAATTCATCAAATTGTTTGGTGGAATAGTTGTTGCTGGTGTCTATTTCAAACCCGCCATGAACGGAAAGCCATCTTGAATTGAATTCGTCAACTGCGGAAAAATACTCCTTTGAAATATACAAATCATCGGTACCCTTCTCCTCGCATCCAAGAACAAATCTACTCTTGGCGATCGCATATCCGCATCGGACCACGATGTAAGCGTCAGGTATTATCACCCTCCCGTTCTCCATCGCCGACATAAGCATTCCAAGAAAGTCGCGTCGCATATCCACAATCCGCAACTTGTTTACGGCATATGTATGCGCCACGAGAGAAAGGTAGCTTCTGTCCAATAGATTTGTTCCGATGCCGATAAGCGGCACCCTCGATGATTCGGCTTTCAGATACACCTCCTGCGTTTGTATCGAACATTGCTTATGAGTTCCATCAACAGGCACTTGCCCAACAAAGAAGGAGTGCTCAGGAATCACCATGCCATCAATCCGCTCAGACAGTTTCCCAAGAAGGGTCGATTTTCCAACAAATACATTTCCGTCGAAAGCGATTATTCTCATAGGGAAATTTTGCATTTTTTGCACAGGTCTGTGACCTTAGGATCTCCATTCGAATAGATAGCCTCGCGATACTGCTTATACTTCTCAGAATTCCATATCTCATCGATGGAGCTCTCCGCCACGTTGCCAAGAACGTGTTCCCACTTCCAGTCCATACAGCAGAGAACCACGTCTCCTTTGAAATTGATATGCATTCGTTCCAGCGGACGCCTCTGCTCACACCCATAAACTGCACCCTTCGAGACTCCATTCGTGAACCGCTCCACATTCCCGCTTCTGTCAAGAAACCCCCAAAATTCAAACTTAATGAAATTCTCGCGACAGAACTCCCGCGCCTTCTCGATGTCGAATCTATCTATTTCTGGATAGTCGATCATAATGAGTGACACCTGCCCTATATTCGCTCGCAGCTCTTTATTCTTCGCAAGCCGCTCGATATTTCTCTTGGTCTCGATCCAGTTCAGTCCAGGCATAGCCCTTTTATAAGACTCTTCTGAGAAGCCGAAAACGCTCAGCCTGAGATCCTTAATCACGAGCCCTTCCAGCTTCTTCTGACACGCCTGATCCAACCGGGAAGCGTTGGTAGATATCTCTATCTCCGATCCCGGACATTTTTCATTGATATAGGCCACGCGATCGAATATGAGCGGGTCAAGAAATGGCTCATTGTTGAAATAGGGAATGATTCTTGTTCCCCACGGATTCTTTACCTGATCGATGATCCTCTTAAAGAGATCCATGCCCATAATCCCACTCGGCAGACTTCCTGAAACCGTCCGGTGCGGGCAGATGACACAGCCTGCATTGCAAGCGGTTATAGTCTGAATCTCAAGAACTAGCGGGAAATTTTCACACCCTATTTCCTTCATCGCCATAATGATTGACTTTAAGAGTTTATACGCTCCAACCCAGAGTAAATCTGAGAAAGATATTTCGATCCTCCGTTTCGACCGATTCTATCCAAAATACTATCGTACACGACCTCCAACTCATAAAAGTCTTTGGAAAAATCCATGACAAACGCCTCCGTACTACCCTCCAATTCTCCGGATGATTCAGCAATTTCGATAAGCGACCGGAAGAAATCAAGGAGTTTCTTTTCCATTTCCCTTTGGATATCTGCGAACTCATTGGACTCATCGAGAACCTTCCTCTTCAATTCAGGATCGAATCGCGATAGCATTGTACGCATAATTCCGATCGTGGTGCAGTAATATTCAAACCTGTATGCAATATTCCCAAAAGAACTGTCGCCGAACACTTTCTTGATATGCCTGAATAAAGTATCAACGTCCTCGTGAGCAAATCTGTAGCCATATGTTATGGAATCGTACTCTTGCTCGATATCCATCAGATGATTCCTCAACAGTTCCTTATGAACAAATGACCCCGGCACCACCCGAACCGGCTCGATGACGGTCCCTATCCGGAACATTTTCCCTATATCGAAGAGGTATTCGATATTTGATCTGATTTCATCCAAAGTGGAGAATGGCTCAAACACGATGTACCCGATATGAATATTCACCCCAAGCCGGTCAAATTTCCTCTTTATGGATATATAGGAATCTGCTCCTATTGGCTTCTTAAAGAATCTTTGCGACCTCTTGGAAGCGCTTTCTACTCCGAGAAATACCCGAACAAGCCCCACGTCTACCAGCGCATCTAGCACCTTGTCGTCAATAAAGGGGTTGCATCGGAGATAGACGTACATACTTATCCCAGCCATCTTCCTTCGTCGAATTTCGGAACAGAATCTTAGGATTCTCTCATTATCTCCATTACTGGCCCAGAAGACGCTGTCGTTAAATATGAATAGGGTCTTATTCAGATTCCTATACAGATACTCCATTTCATCCACAACTTTCGAGGGATCTCGAGTATCGATTGTCGAGCTTCCATTCGAAGCCTTATTGACAAGCGGGATATGACAGAATGAGCAGTTGTAGAGACACCCCCTCGACGCCTCAATATTCACGAATGATCCCGCTTCCACAGCTTCGATATCTCTCACGGGGAATGGGAGCTTATCTAGCGGTATATAGCCCCTAACGGCGACAGGGCCAACGATAGACGGCCCTTTTCGCCATACCCCGCCTCCACAAGAATGTAAGGACTTCCCCTCACTCACCCTCTTGACCACCTCAAGAGCGGTTTGTTCCAGTGCTTCTATAAAAATGCCATCAATCCATTCATTCGCTTTCATGATAGACACCGCGTTCAGCGATGCGAATGGACCGCAGAGGAATATCTTGTAGACTCTTTTTCTCCTCTTCATGGCCTGAAGACTTGGAAACAGGATGTCGTAATCCTTGAAATTCGGCTTCACTATAATTATCAGATCTTCGTCCTTATCCTTGGCAAGAACTTTTCCTAGAGAGTGGAGGTTTTGTTTCTCAAGAAGACATAGGTCAGCCGAATAACCGCCTTCTCTCAGATATGCAGCGATTGATCCCATAGTCAACGAGGCACCGGATTGCGAATACAGCGTTCTGAAGAATACCAGTTTTACCCTCATATTAGACATTTTCTCCATATCTGCTGATTCGAGCCGGTTGAATCCCGACAGGAAATGTTATATTATTATTGCAATAAGTCAATAAGACCAATCTATGGACAAGGGACTCATCGTTCACGCAGTTCTCTTTAACGACAAAAAGGAGATTCTCCTCATAAGAAGGTCATTGAACGAAACGGTTCTTCCGGGGGTCTGGGATATTCCTGGTGGAACTCTTGAGGATGGCGAGGATCCGCGCGATGGAGTTATACGAGAAACATCAGAGGAAACGGGAGTAGCTATTTCAGATCTCAGCCTGTTCGCCTTTACATCAAATGTCGATGCAAAGAAGAATAAGCAATTCGTCAGACTTATTTTCATCGGGCAGGTAGATGATACGAATATTCAAGTCACGCTTAACCCCGAAGACCACGACATGTACCGATGGGTTTCCATTGACGATATCCCGGGAGACGTTCAGCTTGTCGATTATCTGAATGATATCGCGTCGTCCCTGCGAGAGCGGACGCACAAGATCCTATCGTTCCGCTAGCATTTCTACGGCTCACTCAACATCAGGGTCTTTTCTTTCTTGATATCGCGACCAACGACAAACCGAAGAATATAATCCGCGATTGACTTCGCGGCTGCTAGCCCGTGGAGAAAATAGAATACCGGCATGCCAAGGAGAAGCAGCGGAAATAACACGATCTTCTCGCAGGAAGACAACATTTTATATTTTCCAGCTCTTGTCAGTGCGATATAGCTTGGCATCGTCAAGAAAAATATCCAAACAACCACCAACCCAACAACGTGCGTCATCGACGGAAACCAAAGCGCGGATAGAAAGATTATAAGAAACAAAGCGGGGCCGATAGTCCAATACAGAGCATGAGAAAAAAGCTTGGCTGAAAGGAGGAGTGTCCGAAAGTCTGTTCTCTTGTGGTGACGGGTAAGCTCGCCGTAGTATTCAAATGCCTGCAAGGGACCAAAAAACCAACTTGCTTGCTGAAGAAAGAGACCCTTCACCGAGTCCGGAACACGAGCCTCATCGAAAAACGGAATTGGATCAATAACCATTCCCACTTTATCAAGTTGAAGCCCGAGTATCGCATCCTCGTTATGCATTCTCTCGTTGAATCCGCCCGTCGCCATATATGCTCGATATGAGAGGAATAGTCCGTGACCAATACAGTAATTCACAGGACACTTTATCGAGCTCAACTCCCTTGAACATCCAAGCCGCGTCAACGAATGAGGCAATTCAAATCCCAGACTCCATCTGTTCTGCCACGCCATAGCCGAGAGAACTATCGACTTGCGCACGATATTCATTTGCATCACATCACGAAGGTTTCCAGCATAGTCTCCAAATTGCTGGAAGACCTCCTTTTTATCATGTATATACCTTGAAATAACCCACTGAAAAGTCCTCCTATCAGGACGGGAGTCAGCGTTGTAAAGAGCGATAAGATCCCTCTCATCCAACGACCAGATTTCGTTTATTTTTTTTATGGCAAAATTCAGCTGATGAGCCATCTTCCCGTTTTTGTCGGGATAATGAAATGCCACCACATCTGAATAGTCTTTTTCGAGCCTTTTAGCCAGCTCCACCGTATCACCGGAACGGTTTCGTACAGAATATTCCTTTTCGGTCGTTGCTATGACAAGCTTCACATTCCCAACGGTCGGAAAAATATCGGAAAAATACCTTACCGTCTCCTCAAGGATTTTTGCCTCATCGAGTACAGGGATAAGAATGAAAAGCCTTCCGCGCTCTGTCAATTCTCTCTCCTTCTGGGAATTTTCCTGGGCAGAGCGATGCAGCCACAACCTGACTCGGTTCATTTTCACAACCCAAAAAACTGAAAGGATAGCGAAACCTATAATGATAAGCAAGATTGCCATAACAAACAAAATAATTAGCGCTAGAAACATTCAATTTCTAGCGCTTAACCGCATCGCCCTCTTCGAGAACCAATCGCATTGATTATATCTTCTTTCTCGAAAAAGATAAGTGCTTCGCGGTACGCCTCTTCCTTCGTGTCCGGGCTATGGATGAGATTGATAACTGGATGATCATCCGCGTTTCTGAAATCGGAACGCACGCGATTCCTTATCTCTAGACCTTTGTGCACCGCATTCTCACCGGTCACCAGCAGAAAGAGCGTTGTCGTCGAGCAGAAATACCTGATAAGCGCAGCCTCCCAATTTGGCTCGAAAAAGTACGGGTACAGCCTGAATAGTTGCTCCTTATTTAGCCCGACCGCCTTTTCTCGAACAACAGTCAGCCCAGAATCACGAATCAACGAACGTATGAGATTATCCAACTTTCTCTGGAACGCATCTGGCTTAATTGCCAGTAAGCTGAAATCAGGAACAGTATCCGGGATTACCGTATCAGCAATGGTCTCAATAATACCCCGCCACCACCGCTTCTCGCTCCCAACCATCAGATACTCGCCGGAACCATCGTCAAGGATAAATCCATGAGCATCAGGACCGATATAATACCTGAATGTCACCCCGTCAGCCCTCATTAATCTGACAGGCCTGTTCTCGGAATCAAACACTACTTCTCCCAATAAATCAAAAGATTCGTCCGATTGCATCGCGCACCTCCACTGGGTTAAGGAACTATTCCAAAAATCACCAACATGGATTTATGCACGAAAAAACGTGAATTGTCAAACACCATACGACAACGCGAGGCTCATATATTTTGTCTTGAAATACTGAATCGTGAAGGAATCATCATACCCTCTTCCGATTCAGACACCACCCTCACGGCTATACTTCGCGATCTGAGTGGCTATCAGAGTCGACTTCTCCTCATCAAGAAAACGTTCGTCACGCCGCTTTCCCTGATTATTTCGAAAACAAGGAATTTCTCTCTGAGTCTAGAAATCGTGATACTGGTTAGGTCAGTGACACGATACCTTCGTAGGGGAGGAAGTCAAGGCAGCGGCTTCAGATAAACGGTATTGAATCAACTTCATTGCACATCCCCGTTTTCGTCGCCGAAAAGAGAAATAGTTTCAAACCCAATAGGCGTAGCAGTTTTGTTGGCATCTTGTTGGCTTATTTGTTTCCATTCCCTTTCAACAACATGCGGTTCAATCCTTTCGGTTATAATTTCCCTCGTCTGAAACGTTCTCTCCCTAACGTTGTAGAGACCTTTTGCCTCGATAATTCTCGTTTCTCCAAGAAAATGCTTCTTCTCTACATCATAAATGAAATCTAAATTTTTCAAAGGGAAACTTTTCCCCTCTCGTCCAAGAATTTCAACCGGCGGAGGAGTCAAAGAATATTTGTAAGCACCAGGCTCTCGGCTGAGCGGAGTCTCTTGTTGATTCCATAAGTGCGCGAAAATTCCGTGTGCTGAAAATATCTCTCCGCTTGGATGTTTGAATAGCAGCTCCTTCGGATTCTCAGAAAAAGAGACTGGCTCATGGAATGTTCCCCCGAGCCCAACTCGATATCCGCTTACTCGAGTATCAATAACCAGTGTAGGAATATAAATCTGAGTTCGTATATCAGGATTTCCAGAATCTACGAGATTCAATACATCAATCCCAAGCGCACCCGCCATATTGATTGCCCCCTGAGAAAAACCAGAATTCGACACCAGCGCACCCTTTTTGGCACCGATATCAACGATATTCGTTGCAAGTTTTTCAACGACAGCGACATCAAGCGGTCTCCCGTAATTCTTGCATTCAAAGATGAGAAAATCAAAACCTTCGGGGTTTACTACCTGAATATCAACCTGCCGACTAATTTTTGACAACCTCCCCTTTATTTGGACGTTAGAATAGACCTGCCTGTCATTGTGCAAAGAACGAATAACTTCGTAACTTGTTTTTTCGAACTGAGCTCCCTTTTCGTTATTCTTTGACATACGAACATTAAAAAACGAAAAAGCCCCTTCATAAGTAGCTCCGTTATCTCGAATGTGGTCTTCGTTACGACAGCTAGCGGAAGTCAGGTATGCAGCTTGAAGGCAAAAGCCCAAGTGTCTCCCATGCTTTTTCGCGAGCGTTTTTAAGTCGAAACTCTCACACTGAAACTGCATCTGCCATGGATTGATTACCAGACAAGATATGCAGGCTAACGGAGCTGCTTATAAAGAGGCAGCTTTTCACAATTTTTTGCGGTTGGTCCTTGATTATTCTCTGAGAAGGGGTTCATGCCGATAAATCGACATGACCGACCGTTTGGTTTGAGAAGCTGATACTAGTCAACAACTCTACACCTTATCTCCCTAGAAAGGAGGTGATTC
>CAYRYX010000006.1:0-19866 GCA_964428755.1 uncultured Bdellovibrionales bacterium
GATGACCTCGTCATTACCAATGACGTGCTCTACCGACTGAGCTACAACGGCTTGCTATACTTGCTTGCAGGCAACGAGGATTCGGTCACGAATATTCTTTGCGCCGTCGCACAAAAAATTTCTCGACCCCGATTCGCGGTTTCGCATACTCGCGAAACATCGCTCCGCCCTTCTCATCCCTCTTCCTTTTTTACTCAAACCAACATCATCGTCACGCTTATGCCTTCAAAGCCACTTCGGTGGGTAGGGAGGGATTCGAACCCCCGTAGCCCGTAGGGCGTCAGATTTACAGTCTGATGCATTTGACCGCTCTGCTACCTACCCATCTCTTGTGAAGAGCCAATCACCAAGCTCCAATTTCCAAACAATTTTTCAAATCGCAATTATCAATCAATGAGACTCGACTCAGTCTCGGTTGTCGATCATCGGTCATTGGAATTTACTTGGATATTGGAACTTGGGTTATCGGAAATTTCAACGTGAGCCACCTCTCGGATTTGAACCGAGGACCAACGGTTTACAAAACCGCTGCTCTACCACTGAGCTAAGGTGGCACGGCGGCCTCCCGACAGTATACTATGAAACGCTCTTCTCGAAAAACCGCTCCACCTTTCGGATTTTCAGTTTCACGGCGCGGTTCGTCGGATGAAGCTTCAGCACCTGCCGATAACACGCCTTTGCATCCTGCATGTTTCCCGCCGCAAGATAGAGATCCCCGAGTTCCTCATAGGAAGCCGCGTCGCGCGGATTTTCGGCGATACGATCGATGAGATGCTCCTCACGAGAATCCTTTTCGGAGATACGGGTTCCCGGATATTCCGGATGAGCCGTCTCTTTCTTCAGGATCGGCTCGGGAACAGATGCTTCCGAAGACGCCGACCCGGCATCGATGATCCGACGTTTCTTCCGGAACAGTCCGAACGCCGGAGGAGCCGCTACCGGTCCGTCCGAAACGGTCGGTTCGACCGAGTCAGCCTGCTCGATAGCTCCTTCCGATGGAATCGGGGACGGAGCAGAGACATCACCATCGTTTCTCATCCAGAACCGGCGATAATCTCTTTTCGGGGATGTTTCGATCGCGACCGGCTCGATCGTCTCCTTCGCCTCCCGACGCATCTCGTCGATCGCTTTCCGCTTCGCGCGAAGCCGCTCGAGAGAGAATTGGAAGAAGTTGTGGATCCGGAGGGAGTTCGTCTTGAATTTCGATGCGGACTTCTCGAGCAATTTCAGGAAAAATGCCTTCCGCGAAAGCGAACGGGAGCGCGAAACAGCGGAAACCTCCCCTCTCGCGACCTTCACTCTGGAAAGAAACGAGGGGTCATCCATTTTCCGGGAAAAAAACCAGAGCAGGATACCGATACCGGCGATGATGATGATGGGTGGAAGGATGAGATGCCACATGTTGATTCGTGTTCCGTCTGTTTCAGAGCCGATTCCTCCTATCGGACATCAGATCTCGTAGCGGATGAATGCTCCTATCTGTATGTTCTCCCCGATCTTCTGGACGCTCTCCGAGAGAAGATCCCGAACCGTCTTCGACGGATCTTTGACGAAAGCCTGTGAAAGAAGCGCGTTCTCCTCCCGGAACTTCTTCTCCTTTCCGGCAAGGATCTTTTCAGCGAGCTCCGCCGGCTTCCCCTCCTGTCTGAGTTGCTCCGTCCAGATTTCCCGTTCCTTTTCAAGCATATCGACCGACACGTCTTCCGGGGACACGACCGCGGGATTCATCGCGGTCACATGCATCGCGATGTCCCGTCCGAGCGCCTGGAATTCGTCGTTCCGGGCGACGAAATCCGTCTCGCAGAAAAGCTTCACCATGGCGCCGACCCTCCCGTTCGAATGGAGATACACCGCCACGACCCCTTCCTTCGCCTCACGATCGGTCTTCTTCACGGCCTTGGCCGCGCCACGCTCGCGAAGGATCTTGATCGCATGCTCCTCATTTCCATCCGCTTCCTCGAGCGCCTTCTTCACTTCGACGATTCCGGCACCCGTCTTCTCGCGGAGCGCCTTGATCTGTTCCATAGTCGCCATATGTCTTTGTCTTCGATATCGCGTGTTATTTCTGCTTCGGTGCCGCCGCCGGAACCGCTGCCGATCCGGCTTTGGCCGCCGAGACGAATCGTCCGATCGACCCGAGCAGATATCGGAGCGAGGAAAGCGCGTCGTCGTTCCCCGGAATCGGATATTCGACGGATGACGGGTCGGCATTCGTATCGATGATCGCGACGACCGGGACTCCGGTGGCATGCGCCTCACGGATGACGATCTTCGCTTCCTTTCCATCCGCGATCACTATCGCCCCCGGCATCTCGCGCATGTTCTTGATTCCACCCATCCGCTTCTCGAGCCGCTCGACCTCTTCCATCTTCCGCTGGCGCTCGAACTTCGTGTACATCTGGAACTCCCCCTTCTCAAGCTTCTCCTCGGTATCACGGAGATAGCTCGTGCGACCGCGGATGACCGAATAGTTGGTCAGCGTCCCGCCAAGCCACCGATCGATCACATAATGTTCTCCGAGACGCTCCGCGAGCGACCGGACGAGAAGATGCGTGTGCTTCTTCATGCCGACGAAGACGATCGGCTTCCCGCTCTTCGCGACCGAAGCGAGAAACTCCCCGGCACGATCGAGATAGTCCCGGGTCTTCTCGAGGTCGATGATATTGATATTCTGTCTCGTCAGGAAGACGAAATCCGCCATTCTCGGATGAAGCCGCGATTTGAGATGCCCGAAATGGACACCGGCCCGGAGCATCGCCTCAAGACTCCCGTCCATCGACGTAAAATCGAATTTCTCGAACGAAAGCCCCGCCATCGGAGAAACGCCCGTCTTCGTCTTCGCGGATTCCGCCTTGGCGGATCCGATAACATTGTCTGCCATCATGATATTCCTTACTTGCTTAAATCCCCGAGAGGATGCTGCCACCTGTTTCCCGACAAAGCCTCGATCCCGCCGAAGCGGGACAGGAAAAGGCTTTTCTCCAAGGGAAACATGAATGATTACCGCTCCCGGACACTCCGAAAACGGCAACTCCAAGCTTACACGAGCGAGTGATGCTTGTCAATTTCCACGGTACGTGCTACGCTTCTTTCGCTTGGGAGGAGTTTCTTTTTTTGTAACCTTTTTTAAGCCCTCTCCACGATATCGCTATGAAACAGGGAATCCATCCGACATACCACGAGGACGCGGTCATCACCTGCGCCTGCGGCGCGACATACGAGACCGGCTCCACGGTCAAGGCGCTGTCGATAGAAATCTGCGCGGCCTGCCACCCGTTCTATACCGGGAAGAAGAAGTACGTCGACACCACCGGACGTGTCGAACGCTTCAAGCAGCTCTCGGAGAAGGCGCGGGAACGGAAGGCGATCGCCGTGAAAAAGACCCCGAAAGCCCCGAAGAAAGCGGTCGCCGAAGAGGCGCCAAAGAAGGAGAGGGCCGCGGAAAAGACCGAGGAATAGCCATGGTATACTGCGAACACCTGCTCCGGGATTTTCCGGCAGGTGTTTTCGTTTCCCAACCGTAGGAATATCGGGTATCATCGAACATATGAAAGCACTCATCGAAAACGTGGAGCGCGAAGCGCAGGAAATAGACGCCGCGCTCGAAAGCCCGGAGACCGCGAAAACGCCCTCCAAATTCGCCGCGCTCGGACGGCGGAAAACCGAATTATCACACGTATTGGAAAAAGCTCACGAGTTCCGTTCAGTCGAACGTTCCATGCAGGAAAACGCCGAAATCATGAAATCGACCGACGATCCGGAAATGAAGAGCCTCGCGATGGAGGACAATATCGCACTCTCTGCGAAACGCGACGAACTTGAAAAGGCGCTGAAGCAGCTTCTCCTCCCGCGCGACCCGAACGATTCGAAAGATACGATCGTCGAAATCCGCGGCGGTGCCGGAGGAGACGAATCGAGTCTCTTCGCCGGAGATCTCTTCCGCATGTACTCCCGATACGCGGAGACACTCGGCTGGCACCTCTCCATCATCCATTCGAACCAGACGGAGGTCGGCGGTTTCAAGGAAGTCGTATTCGAGGTGGCTCGTGGACATTCGGAATTCCCCGTCTACCAGAAACTCAAGTACGAGAGCGGCGTTCATCGGGTACAGCGCGTCCCGGAAACCGAAAAGGCCGGCCGCGTCCATACCTCGACTGCCTCCGTCGCGGTGCTCCCTGTCGCCGAAGAGGTCGACCTCGTCATCAATCCTTCCGATCTTCGTATCGACACGTTCTGTTCGTCCGGTCCCGGGGGGCAATCGGTGAACACGACCTACAGCGCAGTCCGTATCACCCACCTCCCGACCGGAACCGTGGTTTCCTGCCAGGATGAGAAGTCCCAGATCAAGAACAAGGACAAGGCGATGAAAGTCCTCCGCTCCCGCATCCTCCAGGCGGAAGAAGAACGGCAGGCGAAGGAGCTCGGCGATACCCGCCGCTCCCAGATCGGCACCGGCGACCGGTCCGAGAAGATCCGCACGTATAATTTCCCACAGGACCGCATCACCGATCATCGTGTCAAGATGTCGTGGAGCAATATACCCGGAATCCTGTCCGGCAATCTCGGAGAAATCCTCATCGCCCTCGAAGAGGAGGACATGAAACGGAAGATGGAGGAGCAAGCGGTATGACCATAGGAGAGTTTCAGAAGACGTTCCTCTCCCCGTCCTCCAGAACGCATCTGGCGCCGGAGGATTTTTATGTGTTGCTCGCGCATGCCTCCGGGAAACCCAAGGAATTCCTCCTCGCGCACCCCGAATACGCGCTGGACACGGAAACGGAGACCCGCGCGCGGGAATGCTTCGCCCGCCGCCTCGCGCACGAGCCGGTCGCCTATATCACGGGTCGGAAGGAGTTCTTCGGGCTCCCCTTCCGCGTCACCCGCGACACGCTCATCCCGCGACCGGAAACGGAGCTGCTCGTGGAACGAGCGATTGAAGATTTAAGATTTAAGATTGCAGATTGCAGATCGGAGACACCGAAGAAAATTCTTATCGCGGATATCGGGACGGGAAGCGGAGCGATCATCGTTTCACTCGCGCATACGTTCAAGAAAGATGCTGGATGCATGATGCGAGATACAAGATACGAGTTTCACGCGGTTGACATCTCGAACGACGCGCTTATCGTCGCGAGAGAGAACGCGGAACAAAACGGCGTCGCAGACATGATCTCATTCCATAAGGGAAGCCTCATCGAACCGATCAGGAATTTTTTTCACGAGGCGGACCAGATCATCCTTATCGCGAACCTTCCGTATCTCTCGGAAATCATTTATACATCCGCCGATGATGACGTGAAACGGTACGAACCGAAAAGCGCGCTTCTCTCCGGCGGTGACGGACTCGATCATTACCGCAAACTCTTCTCTTCGATCAAAGAAAATTTTTCCTCGCTTCCGGTGCATCATCTTCGCATGTTTTGCGAGATCAGCCCGGAACAGGATACGATCATCGCCCAGCTCTTCGACGACACATTCCTGGAAGGATATTCCGAGATACTTCCTGATCTCTCCGGACGGAGCCGTGGCTTTTCTTTCCGCATGGACAAGGGATAAACGATCAGAAAACAAAACAACCCCGCCTTTCGGCGGGATCGTTTTCTGAAGAACCAAAAAGTGGAGAGAAAAACTATTTCTTAGCTTTCTTCGTCGCTTTCTTGGCAGCCTTCTTGACAGTCTTCTTGACTGCCTTCTTGGCGACCTTCTTCACAGCCTTCTTGACGGTCTTCTTCACCGCCTTCTTCACTGCCTTCTTCGCGACTTTCTTCTTCGCGACTTTCTTTTTTGCGGCCATGTTGTTCACCTCCTTTCGTGTTTCCGCTTTCGCGGATTTTTTTCGCGTCGCGCCGGATACGTTGTATCGACGGGACGCATTGTTTATTTCACGCGGAGAAATTTTTTTCTCCATCGCTCCCATAGTATACGAAATTTTTCGTGAAAATTCAACAGGAATAAAAAACGTGTCAAGAGTAACCGTAATATAAAAATGTAAAAATGAAAATGAAAAACTCAAAAGATACCGATGCGGACATGAATTAAATCTGGAGATACGATTCATTGAGTTTTCGATACCGAACTTTTTTTTATTTTCCCGTTTTGCATTCTCATTTTTCATTTTGATTTTTCAGTTTTTCATTCGGAGGAAGAAGCGGGCAAGGATACGTGCATAGAACCTTATTAGGCTGAAAACACCACACATTGTAAAGGTGGTTGACTCCGGGCTTTTTCGGCTCTAGGATAAGAGGAAGGGGGTCGACCGCCGGGGAGACACTCTCTCCGGCGCATCGAGGACCAGACTTCAACGCAAGCGGTTCCTTTTCAAAATCCAATACTAGAAAGGAAGGTGACTCACATGAATGAAAGCGAAGAGATGAGTTTTGAAGAGGAGGGGACATCGGAAAAAGTGAAGGCATGGATCCAGGAGAATCTCCGTGTGGTCGTCAGCGTCTTCATCGTCGCGGCGATCGCGCTCGGAATCTACTCCTACTCGGATCGTTCGGTTCCGACCGACGAGGCGATGGTCGCGGAAGAGATGACCTCATCCGAAGCCACCGAAGCGGAGGACGCCGTCGCGACGAGCGAGGGAACGGAGGTTGCCGGATCGGAGGTGCGGGGCGACACGATGGTTCCGGCCGAGACGAGCCGCGAGACCGAATCGACGTTCGTGGAAACCGCAGCCAGAGGAGAAGGGCTTACCCATCTCGCCCGGAAGGCCACCGCGAATTACCTGGAGAAGAACACCGACTCGTCGCTCACCGCGGAGCACAAGATCTACATCGAGGATTATCTCCGCAAGAAGGTCGGACATGAGGGAGGGGTCAGGATCGGGACGTCCGTCGAGTTCTCGAAGGATCTCATCCGCGACGCCATCGCGCAGTCGAAGACGCTCAACGAACGGCAACTCAAGAATCTCGAACAGTATTCCGCCCGCGTATCGGCATTCCGCAAGTAGCACTACCGAAAAGACTTCATGAAGTTCTTTCTTCGACGAGAAAAAGCCCCGCAACCGCGGGGCTTTTTCGTTTTCGATTCCGGGGACGACTCACTCCCCCGTCTTCCGCGCGACAGCCATGAACTGGTTCACGCGCTCGAGGATTTCCCTGTTGACGATGGTCGCATCGCGTCCGTACCGCAGGCGCGACAGTTCCTTGAAGGCGGAGGCAAGCTCGCGGTCGCCCGAAGGCGACGGAAGCGTCTTCATGTTGAACGGCTTCCGCTGTTCCCCGCCGATGAGGAGCCGGGCGAACCCCTGCCGATTGTCGACGTTCATGAGGTCGTTCGCGGTAAAGACCGGTGCGAACTGTTTCTCGAGGAAATCGGCGTCTTCCGGTCCGACCCGCAAAGCGACCATGGATCCGACGTTTCCGAAGACCGCCTTCGATATCTCCTCCTTGAGCTGTCCGATGAACTGATGAACCAGGATGAGATCGAGTCGATATTTTCGCGCCTCGGAGAGGATCTGCGCGATGGAGTTCGTCGTAACATTCTGGAACTCATCCATATAGAGATAGAAGTCCTTCCGTTCGTCCTCCGGCGTATCAACACGGGAGAGCGCCGCCATCAGGAGCTTGCCAACGATGACCATACCGAGGAGCTTCGCGTTGATCTCACCGATCTTCCCTTTGGAGAGATTGACGAGGAGGATCTTTCCGCTGTCCATGATTTCCCGGAAGTCGAGCCCGGATTCCTGCTGCGCGATGATCGGCCGCATGATGTCGTTGGCGATGAAGGTCGTGAGTTTCGAGGTAATATACGGCACCATGTTCGCGAGCGCGGCTTCGCCGCCGGCCTTTTCCGCTTCCTTGAGCCAGAAGTCACGGACGATCGGATTCTTGCATTGCGCCAGTTTGAATTTTCGGAATTCCTCGTCGGCAAGGACGCGCGGGATCTCCATCAAGGTCGATCCGGTCTCCGGGCTGTCCATGATGAGAAGCATCGCGTTCCGTATGTACTGCTCGAACATCGGCCCGCCGGTCGCCTTGAGATCGTACAACTGATCGAAGATCCCGATCATCTCGTTTATGACGAAAGTCTTCTGTTCCGGGTGTTTCGGATCGTACTCGAGCATGTTGAGCCCGATCGGCCGTTCAACGTCCGACGGATCGAACACGATGACGTCGTCCGCGCGCTCCCGCGGGATCGACGCGATGATGTCCTCGATCGCATCGCCGTGCGGATCGATGAAACAGAACCCGTGCCCCTGCCGTGCGTCCCACTTCGCGAGCCCCTGGATGAAATACGACTTCCCGGTTCCGGTCTGTCCGATGACATAGAGATGCCGCCTCCGGTCGTCGTCGGTGAGTCGGATATCGGTCCGTTGCCCGCGGTAATCGTTGTATCCGAGCGGGATGCCCTCCTTGGGAACGTTGATCGGCGGCGCGGCAGCTCCGGACTTGAGCCATTTGATCTTCGGCGTCTCGGTGACCGAGATCGGGAAATGGAACATGCTCGCGATTTCCTCCGAGGAGAGGATCATCGAGGCTTCCTCGTCGAAATTCCGGAAGATATAGTCGAACGCGGCGCGCTTCCGTTTCACGCGGCGTTTCACCTGAAGCGTATTCACGTCCGGATTATCGAACTGCGTGAACGCGGTCTCGAGCTGGGCGAGGAGTTCTTCGGCGCGCGGTTCGGTCGAGGCTGACGCGAGCAGACGGATATTCACCCGGAACGCCGGGTCGTTCGCCTTCGTCTCGATCGCCTTGAGCACCTCCTGTTCTTCCGGGGTAAGCGACACGGTCTTGTCTTCCTGCTTCGGTTTGGTCGGGTCGGGTCGCGCATCGGCCACACCACCGGTCGCCGTCGACATCATCTCCTTGCCGACACCCTTCCCGACTTCCTTGAAAAAGTTCGGCGCGGACGAATCGGCTTTCAACGCCTCCTTGAGCCGCTTCCCCTGCTGCATCCGCCGCGCGATCTCCTTCGCGTGTTTCCGCCATCCGTTTTCACAGGGTGCCAGCACGATCTGTATCGCCGCTCCTTCCGTTTCCGTATCGAGCTTGCTCATCGCGCTCGCGAACTCGTCGAGCGAGTCGGTCCCGAACGTATTGTATGTACGAAGCGGCAGTACCGGATCGGATTTGAGTCCGAGTGTCGAAAGTGCTGTCGCGCTTCCGGGCGTGAAAATCGTATAGTCGGAAACTTTTTCAAGCACCGCTCCGGAAAAGAAGCTGTTCACCTGTTTTTCGATCCCGTCACGGAATTTCTTCGGCATCGCGATGAAGAAGAGGATTTCCTCGCTTCCGGCCGGCTGTGCCATCTCGAGCACGATCGTCGGCGCCTCGTAGAAGAACCGCCTCATCGGATTCACGCTCCGCTTGAAGGACGAGATCGCCTCGAGCAGTTTCTCCATGACGAGCACCTCCTCCTTCCAGGCGTCCTGCGACTTCTGTTCCTGCGCCGCCGGTTTCGCGACCCGGACAAGATCGATATCCATCGCGATCGACTGGTTCACCTGCGCACGGAAACGGAAAAAGCTCCGCACGATGAGCAGCACGCCCGTAAAAAGCGCCAGGAACCCGAAGAACCATGCGACCGGAATGAATATCTGGTTCAGATCGAACGAAATCGGTACCCCCATAAGGATGTGTATTTGTTTTTTGTGCCCCTTACTGCTCGCTGATGAGCCCTTTCGCCTTGAGCGCGTCGTAGAATTTCCCGGACAACTCGTCATGCATCCGATCAAGCACATAGAAGTCATCCAGTTTCTGCGCGACCCGGACCGCATGTTCGATACCTTTCGTTTCAGCGAGCGAGACGAGCTTCGTGACGCGCGCCTCGGCGTCCGTCTCGTCGTACACCGCTTTCGCATCCACTTCGATCTCCGCCACCACGACGGACGTTGCGGAGCCCTGCGGAGCAGATGTCTTCGAAAGGATTTCCTGATAGCGTTCGTTTGCGACTTCCGCGGCTTTCTCGGGGGCGCTCTCCGGTGATCCTGACAGACCGGCTTCCGGTCGTTGTTCGACACCGCCACCCGTCGATCCCTCCGGCTGTACTTCTCCCTCGATCGGCTTCAGTTCTTCCGTCATACGGTTCTTTCTTATCGTTTAAAGCCCTGGAACGCGAGCTGTTTCAAAAGACGCATATCTCCGTTCAACTTCACCGTTTCCCCACGCTCCGCAAGAAGCGCCGTCATACGCTCGATATATCCGCGAAGCGATTCATCACCGATCGGAAAGGCGCCCTTTCCGAAGCGTTCGGATGCCTTCATCATGAACTCGCCGACATTCTGCATCTGGTCGAAGTTGAGTGAATTCGCGAGCTGATACGTCCGTATCTCGTACGTCGGCGTAAGGGGATCCCGGAGAAGCTTGAGGCAATCGTACATGACCTGCTTCGCCGCAACCTTATCGCCAAGCTCCGCCATGTTCGCGACCCCGCGCATGCCGGTTCCGCCATGTGCCGCCTCGAAGATGGAGGCGTCATAATCGGCAAGCGATTTCCGGAATACCTCGACATGTTCCGGGTGCGCCATGAGATATCCCCGGACTTCATCCGATTTTACCATATTCCGATCTTCAACGAACCCTTTCCAATCGGATCGGACATCTTCCTGCATCGGCGATGTGCCTGTCGGAATCGCCTCATCCGCGCTTCCGGCAACTTCGGGCGCCCCCTCGGAAATCCCCTCCGCGGTTTCCCCCACGGGATCCACCCGCTCCGTCTCATAGGTAATACCGAGATCGACATCCGCCTTTTCAGCGGCGGACAACGGGTTCAGTTCGGCTCCGGCTACAGTTGAAGTTTTTTCAACATCCAGCTCCGCGCGTCCTTCCTCCATAATCCCGTCAGCGGCACCACCAGAAGCCACGACTCCGACATCCTTCGAATCAAGCGTGGTCTCCGGGCGGACTTTTTCAGCAAGCCCGAATCGATCGTCCCCGGTTCCGATCTTCGCCCTCTCGACATTGTCGTTCCATGCATCGGAAACGGCTTTCGAAACTTCCCGGGTATCCGCCCGTCCGGAAACGGACTCCGCCTCAAGCGTCGCACGCTCGGCGGCCTCCTGCTCGGCAATCACGGCTTGCGTCTCCGGACTTACTCCTTCCGGATCCGCTACGGGCGAGTTGGCATTCTGGATCGCCGCCTGCTGCTCGGGGGATATTCCCGGTCTGATCACTCCGACGGAAGACACGCGGCCATGCAGTTCGCCCGCTCCGACTCCCGTTCCGGATCCGACAGGCGCCGATTCCACCGGCCTCGGAGATACCGTCTCTTTCAGTCTCGACAAAGGATTCCCTTCGTCTGGAATATGATCCTCCGGAACCTGATATGATGCGTTCATGAGACCGCCATCTCCTGAGCTGGCATTCCAATCCTCTTCCGGCAATGGAGACCTGTCCGGGTTCGGAGTGACCGGAACGGACGGTTCCGATTCAGGCATCACCTCCGTCGGAGATTCGGTCGGTTCGGCGGTCGACTTGAAGAACGGGCGCGGCTCCCCGGTCGGTTCGGGCTCCGGAAGAGACGGGGATGCATCGCGACCAGACGCGCCAAACGCGTCTTCCATCGTCTTTTTCACGTCGTCGGGTATCGTAAGACGATCCGAAACGGAAGACAGGATAGATGACCCATGTTCCACGGCATACCGGGCTCCATACCCGAGACCCGCGAACGTTGCCGAGAGAGCCGCACCCTTCAGGATATTTTTCCCGACGAAAATCGCCCGCTTCTTCTTGGTACGCGCGGTTTCTCCCTCGATGAATTCATCATTCGATTCGACCGCCTCTTTGAATCGCATCTGAAACTCACTGCTTTCATCCGCGGAATACATGGCGATCACAGCACTCGCACGGGACAACGCGGAAAGAAGCTCGTATTCGTTCCCGGAAGATTCTTTTTCCGTCCCGAAGTCCACCATGCCGCTCTCCATCTTCTTCCGGATGACATCGAGCGATTTCCTCAATTGGAGAACCTTTTCCTCCTGGTCCTTTTCGCCGAACGAATCGAGGCTGGCGTCCGCGAGACCCGAAAGCTCGGTGGAAAGTTCCTCCGACGAGAATCTTTTCACGGTAGGATCTTTTTCCTCTCCACGTCCTTTCCGAGATCGTCGATCTTTTTCCTTGATCTGCTCCTTGCTCCGGATATAGGCACGGACTCCGCCGACCAACCCAGCGCCGGCCAGGACCGCCGGAAGCAATGGCGTTGCAAGGAATCCGGCACCGGCAGCAGCCGCGGTCCGGGCGCCGATACCGAGCACAAAAGAGAGCCCGTGTTCGGTAACCGAGTCCTTCCACATCCTCGTCCATGCGGCATCGTTCCGTATGGAGAGAAATTGTTTCTCGGCATCCTTGGTCGTCTGGAAAAACTGCGTCATACGCACTTTCCCATCGAGATCATTGATGATCCACGTCATCTCATCCTCTCCTATGATCTCTTCCTTGCTATAACGCTCCTGAAAAAAATCACGCAGCTCATCTTTGGCATTTTCATAGTTCTTCTCGGCTTCCTTGTACCTGTCATAATTCTCTTTTTTCGCGGAGTCTTTGTACCGCCATTCCGCCGGAGTCCTGGAAAACACATCAGCCGCGGCATTGAATGCGTCAAGCGCGCCCCGCTCCCCTTCCGGAATATGGGCGAATTGCCGTCCGCTCGCGAAGTGGATATTCAGTTCGGACGTTCTTGGGTCATACTCGACTTCCGGACCGGACTTCGCTCCCTCTACGAGCTGCTTCAGGATCTCGCCATGCACCGCAAGACCCCCGTGCACGATTTCCTCCGCTGTCTTTTTCTCGGCCTCGGCGATCTGATATTTCCTCGAGGCCGCCTTCCACCCCTTCCGGATCCAATTCGTTCCGCTCGCCCATTTGTTTTCCTTGGCATCCTTGTCCGCACGATCGATCGCCTCCTCCTGTATCCGTCCGAGCGTGAGCTGTTTCAGGTTCTCGAACACGAGACGCTGCTGCCCCCAGGAAAGTCGGTCGAAACCTTCGACCTTTTTCAGATCATCCTCAAAAATGCCGAACTCCCTCTTGAACAGTTCCGGAACCCCCGGGTAGATCTTTCTCTTTTCTTTTGGCAATTCCTTGCCTGCGCCCGACCCAGCCTTCTCCGAATTTTTTCCGATTCCTTTCCCGCTCCACTCATTCATACTTACGGTATCCCCTTCCGGAACGGCGACACCATCCTCCACAGCCTTGATAAACGGATCGGATTTCTCCTCGGAATCGTCGCCATTATCACCATGAACGACCTCGCCAATATCTTCAAGCGGACGCCCATACGCTTTCGCGACGGACTCGCGTGCAAACGCGTCCGAGAGCCCTTCTTCCCCGGTAAGCTCTTCGAGATCGTGTATCGCTTCGGAAAGTTCGGCGTGGAGACGCTTCAATTCCTCATTCTTTTGCATCCACTCCGCGTCCATTTTCTCAAGCTCTTTTTTCGCTCGCTCCTCTTCCTTCGCGAATTGCCCGAGCCGATCACCGTCAGTGAACGGCTTTAGGAATATATTTTTGAACCGTTTTTCATATGTAACACGGAGATCGGACAGTCGGAGATGTTCCTCCCGCTGCCTGTTCCGTTTCATCTCGAGTTCTGCCCGGTGCGCCTCCTTTTCGGATACCGAAGCCTTCAGTAATGAAATCTTTTCTTCCAATCCCGTCCTTTCCCTATTTTTTTCCAAAAACTCGACTCTGCCGACCGAAACCGCCTTCTCCCCGCCCCTGCGGGAATGCATGACCTCCGGCGTATTCGTGATCGATTCTTCCGCGCGTCCACGGGCCTCCGCCATCAGGGCGTCCCTTGCCGTTTTTTCAGCGGATTCATCGGCAAGCATCCTGTCGGAAATATCCATCCCCTCCGACGATCGGTCGGCTGTTCCGGTCGCCGCCCCGGAGAAGTTTTCCGCCGAATCCGTCCGGGCGTGATCGTCTCCGCGTCTTTCCGAATCGAGGACGGCCTGCTTCTCGTTCCATTCCGCTTCGATCGCCGTCTCGTCAATCTCAGGCTTTTCACCAACCCTTTTCTTCAACGTCTTAATCCACTCCTCCTCTTTAGCTGATTCCCGCCAGTTTCTGATAAGCTTCGGGAACGTCTCGCGCAAAGGCTCCGGAATCTCCTGCCCCCAATCGCCGCGATCGAATTCCTCGTCGCTCATACGGAATGCTGACTGACCGAGCCGTGCGAGTTTTTTTCTCCATGCCTTCCCATCCGCTTCCTTCCCATCGATCGGGCCGAAACCAGGCATCTGGTCGAGCGCCCAGTAGAGCTTCCTCGTGTTCGGCGCCTCCTTCGCCAATCCGAGAAAGAAACCGTCGATCCGCTCCCGCACCAGGATCCCGTTTTCATGGTTCATTTCGCGGATCATTTCGCGGATCTCCGCCTTCCGTTCATCGTCAAGAGCACCGACAAGCCGCTCAACGGCCGATGAACTCACTCTCCAGCCAAGATGTCTCAAAGAATGCAGCGCCTCGGCATCCTCGGTCCGCTCGGCTTCCTCTATCCTGCCGAGTGTCGCGAAAAACTGCCTCTCCACCAATTCCTTGGCACGTCGCTTCACTTCCTCGAAATCCAGTGCTTCCGGACCTTTCTCCATATTTTCAGAATTCACCTGAGCACCTTCCGGAACCGTGACTGCCGACGGAATTTTCTCCACAAAAATCGGATTCGGATCGTCGACAGCCGCCTTGATCGACGGCTCCGAAACGACAAGATTTTCATCCTGATCCGAATGTTCTATCGAACTCAATCGCTTTCTTGCCTCACGCTCAGCACGCCCAACCACCACCGAAATGTCATGTCGTCTCTTCATAAATACCGCCTGAATCGGCTTCGGGAGTCTCCTGAAGCCAAGTTCATTCATTCTTTTTGTCGTAAGAGAAAATTCCGTCGCTTCGACATCATCCATGCTCGTTGCGGATTTCAACGAGCTGATCGACGCATAAGCCCCCGAAAAAAGCCGATCGATTTCCCCGGATATCTTTTTTACCTCGGCATCACGATCGAACTTATGAATTACTTCCAGCTCAGACTCGATATCCCTCAAAAGCTGGATCGTCTTCTCACGAGCCTTCGGAGAAAGGACATCATGAAGACGGCGTCCATCGCGCCACATAAGACCACCCAAAGAAAACTTCGGGGGGGCGTCACCGGACAATCCCCCATCAGTCTCCCTGAAACACTGGCTCAGGATGAGTTCGGAGAGATATTCCTTGACTTCCGAAAACGGAACATTCTTCGGCTTCCGCTCGGCTTCCGGCTTCCCGGCATTTCTCCGTCCGTTCTCCGCGCGAACGGCATCGATCTTCGAAAGAGTGTCCGCGATGATCGAGGCGTCCGGATCCGACACCTTTTCCGGGACGGACACGGGGGTTGGGTTACTTTCGTTTTTCATGGCGGTGAGTTCCTCAAGGATCCGTTTCGAATTCTTCGTCGGATCGGAAGCAATATCGTCGATCTTCTTCGCCAATTCGACCCTACGGAGATCCGCCAGTTCCTGAAACGCCTCACCGGAAATCCGGCTCCCGAGCGAAGTATCCGAAGGATCCGGTCCATATGTCGCCTTCTCAAGGATTTCCTTCCTCGCTTCGACGATTTCCGAAAAAGGCGCTCTATCCGATGCCGGACCCCGGACCTTTCCCCCAGACCGGTCTCCCTCCACCATCTCCCAGCCATCGGCGAGAAGCGCTCCCTCCATCTTCCCATCGTTCTTCTCCTTCCTCTCCGGAAGCTCGGCCGGTCGTTCTTCGATGACAGGAACATACTCTTCGGGTATCGGCGGCAGCGATTTGCGACGGGACCTTCCCGGCTTCCTGCCTTCAGCCCCTTCGTCGTCATGTCCTCCAGATCTTCGTGGGACATTCCTTCTGAATCCACCGGATTCGTCACTCGCGATCGGATCTTTCATGTTCATATTCGGACATACTATCGATTGTGTTTTGTGGTATAATTCTATCACAATAAATACAAAGCTGAAAGAAAAACTATGGCGCGCTTCATCCGATCGAAGACGTTCTTCCTCATGGCGCTCCTTTCGATCATGCTCTTCGCGTTCGCGATCCGGAGCTACCACATAGACAGCATTCCCGCCGGGATCTATCCGGACGAGGCGATGAACGGCACGGACGCGATCGAGGCGATAGAATCGGGAGATTTCAAGCTTTTCTATCCGAACAATTACGGTCGCGAGGGGCTCTTCATCAACCTGCAGGCGATCTCGATCGCGCTTTTCGGAAACACCATCCCCGCACTCAAGCTCTGGTCCGGGATTTTCGGTGCGCTCGCCGTCCTCGGAACGGGACTTCTCGCCTGGGAACTCTTCCGGAGCCGCTCCGCGGCGCTTCTGTCGGCCATTCTCATGGCGACTTCGTTTTGGGCGATCAACTTCTCCCGGATCGGCTTCCGCGCCATCATGGTTCCGTTCCTTCTCTCATTCGTCTTTTTCTTTTTCTTCCGCGGCCTCCGTACCGAAAGAGTCCGACTCTTCGCCGCATCGGGACTCCTATTCGGGCTCGGCCTCCACACCTATGTCGCATTCCGCGTCGCCCCGCTCATCCTCGTCCTCCTGCTCCCGTTCCTCGCGCTCTCCTATGAGGATTTTTTCCGGCGGTTCTGGAAACACATGCTCGCATTCATCTTCGCAGCCTCGCTTGCAGCCGCTCCGATGCTTCATCTTTTCGTGACGGAACCGGAGACCTTTTCCTCCCGATCCTCGGCGATCTCCGTCTTCTCCCCTGAAGCGAACGGCGGGAATCTCCCTGGAACCATACTGAAGACATTCGGCCTCTCGCTCATCAAATACAACTTCGTCGGCGACATGAACTGGCGCCACAACTATCCGCCCTACCCGGTGCTCGATCCCATCGTCGGAACGTTTTTTCTCGCCGGGTTCGCCTTCTCGCTCTCCATGTTCGTACGGCTCCTCGGCAGGCGCATCCGCGAAAGACGTCGCGACATCGAACTTCCCGTCCATGCGCTTCTCCTCACCGGATTTTTTACGATGCTCGTGCCGGAATTCCTCACGAATGAGGGACTTCCGCACGCGCTCCGCTCCATCGGCACGCAGCCGTTCGTCTTCCTCTTCGCCACAATTCCCCTCTTCTTCGTCTACCGTCGGATCGGGAAGACAAGAGGCGGGACGAGATTCGCGATCATCTCCTTCATGGCACTCGCGCTCATCGGATCGGGCGTATGGAACATCACAAAATATTTCGTCTTCTTCAAGGAAAATCCGAAACAACACGCCGCATTCAATGCTGAGTACCGGAATATGGCCGAGTACCTCCTTTCCCTTCCGAAGGAGACACATAAATACGTGGAGTCGAGTTCTTTCGTCGCGATCCAGCCGATACTCTACCTGACACACGGCAAGGCCGAGAGTCTCGAGATCATCGACGAGCACACCGTCATCAGACGTCCGTCCGTCATCATTCTCCAACACTACGATCAGCGAATCTTCGAGAACATACGTAAACGCATCCCCGAAGCGTACGAGCTCCGTGTCGACCTCCGCCCCGGTCATGGATCGGCCTTCACCGCCATCGTTTTGCCGGAGTAACTTGTATTTGTCATTGCAAACGAAGATGGCATACCATAAAAGGAAATTTTTCTTGGACGAGATAGTAATTTCAGCCGGACTTCCCTTTTCACGGTCGGGATTTCTCTGGTGAAAAATCCGCTATAAATCCGCCGGTCGCGGATTGGAAACCCTGAAAAAGAAAGTCTGACTGAAATCCGACACATCGTCGCATAACGCCTCATTCGCCATTCTTCATTCGTTATTCATTACTCTGCTCTATGGAAAACCTCAAAAAATACGCCGGCCTTTTCGTCACGCTCATGCTCGGAGCGTTCTTTTTCCTCTCGCTTTCGCTTGCCTGGCAGGAGTCGGCGACCTATGACGAACGGGCGCATATCCCCTCGGCGTATACGTACGTCGACCGGAGCGATATGCGCCTCAACACCGAACATCCACCGCTCCTCAAAGACCTTGCCGGGTTTCCACTGCTCTTTCTCGATCTCGACTTCCCCTACGACCACCCGGACTGGGAAAAGAGCGGCATCCACGGGCAATGGTCACTCGGAACGGAATTCCTCTACAGAAGCGGCAACGATGCGGACCGGATCCTCTTCTGGTCGCGCCTGCCGATCATCCTCGTCGCGCTTCTCCTCGGGTTTCTCATCTACCGATGGACGAAGGAAATCGCCGGAACGGTCGCAGGGCTCTTCGCGCTCCTGCTCTACGTCGCCGATCCGAACATCATCGCTCACAGCCACTACATGACGACCGACATCGGGATCGCCGCCGCGCTCTTCGCCTCGTTCATCTTCTTTCTCCGTTTTCTCCGGAACCCGAGCCGGAAGAATATCCTTCTCGCAGGGATTTTCCTTGGAATCGCCGAGCTTACCAAATTCTCAGCCGTCCTCCTCTTCCCGATTTTCGCGCTCTTCGCCGTCCTCTACGGTTTCACGCGCTCGGTCGGCTCGGTCACGACCGCGATGGAGCGGATCCGCACCACGCTCCGCTACGTCGCTAATTACGTTGGAATCGTCGCTGTCGCGTTCGCGCTCATCTACGTCGTCTATGCCGGAAACACGATCACGATGCCTGGCGAAAAACTCATCGAGGTCGCGGACATCAAACTCGGACAGCCGAATGCAGCCGCGCGGTTCGCACATTCACTCGTCGAAACAACCAGCCATTCGGACATCCTCAAGCCGCTCTCGACCTATTTCCTCGGTGTCGGCATGGTGTTCGAGCGTGTTGGCGGCGGAAATGTCTTCTACTTCCTCGGCACGGTCGGAAGCGATGCCGATCCATGGTACTTTCCCGTCATCTTCCTTCTCAAGGAAACCGCCCCTCTTCTCATCCTTCTCGCCGCGACAGGCTGCTATACGATATATCGCATCGGGAAGACCATATGGAAAACACCGACCCGATCGCTGACGCATCTCCTCGCACATTCATTCCAGTCTCACATCACGCAGTACCTCTTCGGCTTCTTCATACTTTTCTACGCATACATCAGCATCACCGGCAATCTCAATATCGGCTTCCGACATCTCTTTCCCATCATGCCGTTTCTCTACGTCCTCATAGCGAAAACCGCGTTCGATTTCATCCGCCGTCGAAACTTCCAGGGAGAGCAGGTCTCACGCATCATGCTGGGGTTTGTCACACTTTGGATCACGGCGATTCCGCTTCTGGCATACCCGTCATACCTCTCCTATTTCAACGGCGGAGGAGGAGGAACGGAGCGTGGCTACATGATCGCCACCGATTCGAACTACGACTGGGGACAGGACATGAAGCGGCTGCGGAATTTCGTCGAGAAAAACGGCATCGACAAGATCCGCGTCGATTATTTCGGTGGGGCGGAACCGTCGTATTATCTCGGCGATAAATACGTTCCCTGGTATGACCAAAAATCACCGGAATCGGGCTGGTACGCCATCTCCGCGCTCTTCTACCAGGAAAGTCTCTATCGCAAGAATCCGGAAGGAAAACCGACCTACGCCTGGCTCACGGCGCATGAACCGGTCGCCCGCGCCGGCGATTCCATCTTCATCTTCTACATTCCTTCCTTTCAAAAAGATGGCCTTGAAGAAGAGACGTCAGAACGACTGGACGCGATTCCCGGAAGCTCACTGCCGGAAAATCAGGTAATTCTTCCAAACGACCAAAACCTCTCCGACTATACGCGCGAACGCGGTATCACAGCTGACACAACCATTTCCCCGGATCAAGCGCGATAGAAGATTTCATTTCACGACTTTGAATCAATCTGTTCTCGCCCCCGCCCGCCCCGGGCTTCCCTCTCTTATTCCGTCCCCACCACCACGTATCGCCCTACCAAGGTGTCTTCCATTCCCGACCGCACACTCACCGCTCGACCTTTTCTATCCAAAAAATATCCCTCACGGAGCGGC